>DASYOF010000309.1:0-1963 GCA_036007995.1 Thermoplasmata archaeon | reverse complement strand
TTATCCGTCCTCCACGTCGTACCGGCGATGGCAGGGCCACCGGCAGCGTCGGGGACGTTGCGGCGGCTCTTTGACGCCGCCGGCTACCGCGTCGACGACCGGCCCGTCGGACTGCGGGCGTACCGCCCGCGCGACCGCCGGGCGGTGCTCGTCGTCCGCGGGAAGCCGGCGCCGACCGACGTGGAGCCGGAGTTCCCGCCGGACGCGATCCACCGGACCGTGATCTACGCCGACGACCCGGGGGAAGGGGCGAAGTCGCTCGGCGCCGAACACGGGATGGAGATCCTCGGCCCGACGAACCTCGGACCCGCGCTCGGCGAACTGCTCCTGCCGCCGCCGGAAGCCCCCGTGCCCGAGGAGATGGAGAACGCCGCGCCCGTCGAGCCGCCCGCTCAGGCGATCCCCGAGGGGGAGCGGACCGTGCGCCCGCGCCTCGGCCGGCGGGATGCGGAGGCGCTCGCCGGGCTCGACGGGGTCCGGTTCAGCCTGCGCTTGATCCCGTTCTACGTGGCCCCGTACCGGGTCCGGGTCCCGACCCCCCACGGCCGCCCCGGACCGACGAGCGACCACCTCGTCGCCGTCAACGCCCTCAACGGCCTCGTCGAGATCTGGGAGGCCGGCGAGCGGGAGCTCGTCAAGGAGATCGACGAGCCGCACCAGCGGCTCGACCCGGTGCTGACCGACGCCGAGGCCCGCCAGGTCGCCGAGTCGACGATCCGACGGCGGCACACCGTCAGCGTCGACCACACCGAGCAGCACGGTGGCGCGATCGTGATCGAACGGCGCAAGGTCCCGCCCGCGGCCGAGGACGTCCGCATCGGCGTTTCCGTGATGGTCCACGTACCGTACTGGTACGCGGAGGGCTCGGACGGACGGCTCGTCCTCGACGCGGTTACCGGGACCCGGACCGCCCCCGATGCGCCGGGGATCGACGGCGTCCCGACGTAGCCGTTCCGTTTCGGCCACCGGCGGGACTCTCGCCCGGACGGTCGCGCGGCGACCGCGTACCGGGCTCCGCGCGGTTCCGTCGGCGTCCGACCAGGAGCCCCACGGCCACGAGCGCGACGACCAGGGAACCAAGGAGCAGCACGCCGGTCCCGGTCGGCGCGATGGGGGAGAACAGCGGCACCGCGGGGCTGACGATCGAGAGGGCGGGCGTGGTCCGCGAGACCGACCCGCCGGAGACGACCCCCCCCTTCAGGAAGTACGCCGCGAGCGAGAGGCAGTACGGGCGGCCCGGAGCGAGCCCCGAGACGGTCGCGGGCATCGAGGACACGACCACGGCCCGGACCGGGGTCGCGCAGGTCGGGCCGACGCTGACGACGTAGTAGCTCACGTCCTCGGGCGGGGCTCCGTCCGTCGGGCTCCCGTACGACCACGTGAGGGTCGCCGACGTCGGGGACGTGGAGGCGACGGTCAGGCCCGTGATCGACCCCGGAGCCGGAACCTCCGGCGCCGCGAGCGTGGTGGCGGTCACGCACGACGACGCCGGCCCCTCGCCGGAGACGTTCCACAGGGCGACCGCCCACGCGTAGGCGGCGCCGGGGGTGAGGTCCGTGGCGGTCCACGAATCGACGACCTGGGGGAGCGAGAACTCGGTCGACCAGGCCCCGCACTGGGAGCCTTGGAAGACGGTGACATTTCGGAGGCCGAGAGCCCCGGCGCCAATGGGGAGGGTCCAGCTGAGGGTCCCGGACGTCGCTCCGACGCCGGTCACGGTGAGGTTCGTCGGAGGATCGGGGAGGACCGGGAGCGTCGCCACCTCGACCGGGGCCGAACGCGGTCCGGCCCCGGAGGAGTTCCAGGCGAACACGGTGACGCAGTACGTCGAGTTCGGTCGGAGGTCCCCGACCACGTACTGGGAGACGACACCGACCGAAGCGGACCAGGTGGCGCCGATGCAGCCGGTGGTGACCTCGAGCGTGTCGTTGACGAGCGACCCGGGCGGGTTCGTCCAGCCGAC
>DASYOF010000308.1:0-1578 GCA_036007995.1 Thermoplasmata archaeon | reverse complement strand
CCGGTCGCCGGTGAACATCCGACCGGTCCGGTTGGAGCCGTGGGCCGCCGGCGCGAGCCCGACGCCGACGAGGCGCGCCCTCGGGTCGCCGAACCCCGGGACCGCCTTGCCCCAGTACGTCTCGTCGCGGAACTCGCGCTTGCGTTCGTGCGCGACCCGCTCACGGTACGCGACGAGCCGCGGGCACCGTCGGCACGCGACCACCTCGTCGCGCAGGCGCTGGAGCGTATCCTCGGCCATCCCCGACGCTCGCTCCTCGCGCTCACCGGAGGTGACCTACCCTATTAGAATCGGGGAGCCTCGTCCCGTTCGATGACCGATGTTCACCTCCCGAAAGGGGCCCACACGAGTCTCGGGGCGGTCGAGGGGGACCTGGTCGCCGAGGCCGATGTCACGATCGACGCGGCGGACGGCTCGACGATCCGCGTGACGGGCGATGCGACGTTCGCCGGTGACGCGACCGTCCGCGGGGCGTTCGAGTGCCGTCGGCTCCGCACGAAGCGCGGTCGGGTCCGGTTCGAGTCCGCCGTCACGATCCGCGAATCGATCGACGCCGAGCACGGCAGGATCGAGGTCGTCGGCCCCTTGAACTGCCCCCGCACCGAGGTCGACCGGGAGCTTCGGCTCCACGCCGATTCGTCCGTCGGACGACTCGACGTCGGGGGATCCCTGGAGGCGGACGCCGCGCTTCGGGGCGAGTCGCTGCACGTCGGAGGCTCGCTCGACGTCCGCGGTCGCACCGAAGCCGACGAGGTGAGCGTCGGTGGGAAGGCGACGCTCGGCGAGGTCCACCTCGCCCGCTTCGAGGTCGGCGGGCTCGGATCCGTCGGGGCGGGTACGATCCGCGAGCACGTCGAGGTCGGAGGCAAGTTCTCGGCGAGCGGGCCGCTCGTGTTCGGAGACCTCGAGGTCGGCGGCGCCGCGACGTTCGGGGCCAGGGCGGAGGGTCGGAACGTGGAGGTCGGAGGAGTCCTCCGGGTGGCCGGTCCGTTTCAGTTCGCGCGCCTGGAGGTCGGCGGGATCGCCGAGATCGACGGCGACGCCAAAGGGACCGGGGTCGAGGTCGGCGGGCGGTTCCGGGTCGGCGGCGCGCTCGCGCTCACCGAACGACTGGAGGTCGGCGGGGAGGCGACCGTGACCGGCGACACGACGGCCGGCTCGCTGGAGGTCGCTGGCCAGTTCACGTCCCGTCGGGCCGTCATCGCGAACGACGTCGAGGTCGGGGGCCGAATTCGGACCGAGGTCGGCCTGCGCGGACGCCGGGTGACGATCGGGCGGAAGTGCGAGGTCCGAGGTCCGCTCGTGGGCGAGCGGGTCTCGCTCGGCCGGGGGTCGAAGTCGGAGACCGTCTTCGGGGACTCGGTGGACGTCGGCTCGAACGCCGAGGTCGAGCGGGTCGTGGCGAACGACCTCGAGATCGGCCCCGGGGCGCGCGTCGGGCGCGTGGAGTACGTCCGAACAATCCGGATCGCGCCGGGGGCGGTCGTCGAGAATCCGCCCGTGCAGCTCGCGGAACGCCCGGCGCCTCCGGTGTGAGCCGTGCCGGCGCCCGTTCCGGACGCAGGTGGCCGCGTCGCC
>DASYOF010000307.1:0-4054 GCA_036007995.1 Thermoplasmata archaeon | reverse complement strand
TCCCCCGACCACACGGGCGAAAGCCCCCGACCCGGTAGATAGTCCCTCCGGAAACCGCGCGCCCCGCGCGGGCCGCCCCCGACCCCGTGTCCCGAGACTCGGAGAACCTATAGACCCGTCCGTGTCCGGCCGTCGGGGACGGGCCGTCGATGGAGGTCGGCTTCTTCGTCGCGGTCGTCGTCAGCGTCTTCGCCATCGTCGATCCGATCGGCACCCTCCCGTTCTTCGTCACGCTCACCGACGGGTTCTCCGCCGAGGACCGGGAGATCGTGCTCCGCCGGGCCGTCCTCGTGCTCGGGACGATCCTTACCGTGTTCGCTGTGGCCGGCCGGTTCCTGTTCCTCGCCTTCGGCTTCTCCCTCGCCGCGTTCGAGATCGCCGGCGGCATCCTCCTGTTCTGGGTCGCGTTCGAGATGCTGAACGGCGAGCTCACCCGAACCCGGCTCGGCGACGCCGAGCGGGCCGACGCCCTCGCGCGCCGCGACGAGATCTCGGTCGTGCCGCTCGGCGTTCCGCTCCTCGCCGGGCCGGGCGCGATCTCGACGGTGATGATCTACGAGGGGTCCGCCGGCGGCGACCCGATCTCGATCCTCGCCACGTTCGTGGCGATCGCGATCACCACCGCCGCGACGTTCGTCGTGCTGCGGTACGGCCAGGGGATCCTGCGGGCGATCGGTCGCGTCGGCGTCATGGCGCTGACGCGGGTGCTCGGGCTGCTCCTCGCCGCCGTCGGTGTGCAGTTCGTGCTCGATGGCGTCCTTGCGGTCGTCCCGCACCTTTGATCAGCGGCGCGGCTTCGGACGGCCGGGAGCCGCCTTCGACCGGCTCGGCTTCTTCGCAACCGGGCGGCGTCGGGTCTTCGCGGGGGCGGGCGGAGCCCGCTTCGACTGGGACGACGATTTGGGTTCGGGACGAGGGGGTAGCAGGGCGATCACGGCGCTCGACGGCGTCCGGGGATTGCGCTCGGCCGACCACACCCTCTCCCCGGCCTTCACGGGTACGGGGAGGTCGTTCTCCGCGGGCGGGAACCCACACTCGAAGGCGTCGGTGTACGCGCAGTAGGGGTTGAACGCCCGGTTGAAGTCGAGTTCGTAGTCGTCCGACTCGTTCAGTTCGAGCGTGAGGTACCGACCGGGGCCGTAGGTCTCGCGGCCGCTCGTGCCGTCTCGGAACGGGACGAAGACCGAGGTGCCGACCCCCTCGCCCGCGTGGTAGACCCGCAACTTGAGCGCCCGTCCCGAGAGGGAGAACCGGACGTCGCCAATCCACCGCATCGCCGCCTGACCGTCCCGATTCGTCCGGAGGAACGCTTCCTTCGGTTCGTCGAGACGTTCGAGCCGGGCGCGGAGTCGGAACCGTTCGTCGATCGGGTAGTACTGGAGCCCGTGGAAGTCGTACACCGACCCTTGGACGAACGGCGACTCTGGGTGGCGCGCCATGAACTGGTCCTTCATCGCGCGCTCGGTCTCGAGCTCCTCGGTGTACCCTGTCATTCGGCGCGCCTTCTCCCAGTCGCCGAATGCGCTTGCCACTTAACGTCCGTCCTCAGGGAAACTCGGCCGCGACGCCGTCCGCGCCGGGCCGGAGCACCGAAAGCGGCGTAGCGGACCGCCGTTCGAGACGGGCCTCCGCCTCGGGAACCACGGCTCACTCTTATCATCCGGCGAACGAGTTCATCTTGGGTCCGAGAGCCCTCTATGTCCCGTCGACCGTTCCTGACGTTCACCGGGGGAGCCTGGGCCGTTCTGGGAGTGGCCGTGTTGCTCTTCTCCGGAGCGGCGACGCTGGCGGCCCCGCCGTCGAGCACGGGGCACGCGGCTACGGGACGCCAGACCCACTTCGTCACCCTCTCCCGTCCGTCCTCCCCGGTCGGCGTCCATCCGCCGTCGCTCGGGATCGGCCACACGCCGGGCCGGACGCTCGCCCCGCTCGGATTCGGCGACCTGTACTACACCCAGGAGGGCATGACGATCGGCCAGATCAACGGCAGCTCGGCGACCGGGATGAAGCGGATCTCGGAGTACGTGAAGCTCGTCACGAGCCCGTACTCGACCGGGTACGAGCTCAACGGCCTCAGCGCCTCCGGCGACTGGTGGCAGATCGTCATCGCCGACAACTGGCCGGGCTGCAACGCCGGGTTCGAGGAGATCACCGAGGTCTGGGACAACGTACAGGGGAGCGGGCCCGTGAACTGCAACGCCAACCTCACGTTCTCCTCCGGTGACCAGGTGGAATTCACGCTCTACTTCGCGTCCGGCGGCGACGGTTGCCTCAAGGTCGAGGATATCTCGACGGTGAGCACCAACCTCGATTGCCAAACCCAACCGGATTCCGGCGGGAAGACCTGGCAGTTCCTCACGTCCATCTCCGACACGAACGGCTACTACACCGGCCCGATGACCGAGACGATCAACCAGACGACGTCGGCGTGCCCGGACTACACGGTGATGCCCCGGCTCTCGTACTTGTATCCGAACGGCACGTTCGTGACCGCGTTCACGCCGTGGTCGGACGAGTTCGACCTTTCCGCCGGCACGCCGTGCTACGCGTCGTCGCTCGGGGAGCAGGGGATCGGGCCGGGCGACCCGGAAAGCTACTACGTCGACACGGCCGCGGGGACCGGGCTCGGTCCGCATTGGGTGGACGGCCAGAACTATTCGATGGTGAACCCGGCGTACGGCTTTCGGTTCCAGACCGACCCGGTCCCGATGACCTACGTTGGGCTCAACGCGAGCACCCTCACCCCGACCGCCGGCTCGACCGACAATTTCACGGCGAACGTCTCGGGGGGCGTCGCCCCCTTCTCGGTCCTTTGGTCGCTGAACTCCGTTCTCCAGCCCGGGCCGGTCGGCCTGACCTGGAGTTGGGTCGCCGGCCTCGCGGGGACCTACCGCGTCTTCGCGTACGTGGAGGACAAGGACTCCGGGGTCGGGGGCCCGTCCGCCGCGCTCACGATCACGGTCCCCGGACCGCTGCAAGTGACGGCGGTCTCCGCCTCCCCGGCGACCGGCGACGACGTGGGCCTTCCGGTGACGTTCAACGTGACGATCTCCGGCGGGTTCGGCTACTGGGCCGTGACTTGGTCCGGGCTGCCCACCGGCTGCCCGTCGGCGAACGCGAGTTCGATTCGCTGCACGCCGACGCAGGCGGGGACCACGAACGTCTCCGTCGTCGTTCGGGACGCGAACGGGTCGTTGGCGAACTCCGGCCCGTTCCGCTACCAGGTGTTCCTCGGACTTTCCGCCACGGTCGTCGCGAACGACAGCACCATCGACGTCGGGGAGAGCGTGACGTTCGTGGCCGTCGCCACCGGCGGTTCCGGCGGCAACCTGTTTTCGTGGTCGCTGCCGCCCGGTTGCACCGGGCGCGGGGCGAGCGTCGCCTGTTCCCCGGCGTCGTCCGGGGAGCTGCTCGCGTTCGTCACGGTCACGGACTCGGCCGGGTCGACCGTCACTCCGATCGCCTCGGCGGTCACGGTGAATCCGGCGCTCGTTGCGACGTGGTCGCGCGGGAGCGTGCTCGCGGACGCCGGAGCCCCGGTGAGCGTCGCGGTCGTCGTCACGGGCGGGACGGCCCCGCTCTCCTTCACGTGGCCCGGCCTCCCCTCGGGTTGCACCAGCTCCGGAGCGGTTGCGAATTGCACCATCGCGGCGGCCGGTCGCGTCGTGCTCTCGACGATCGTCTGGGACGGCGCGGGCGAATCGAGCGATGCCGGTGACGTCACGGTCTCGGTGGCGGCGGCCCCCAGCGTGGCCCTGGCCACCGGCGGTCCCAACCTCACGCTCGGGGCCCCGGAGACGTTCACCGCGACGGCGGCCGGCGGCAACGCGCCGTTCTACTACGTCTGGTCCGGCTTGCCGTCCGGATGCGGGTCCGCGGACGCCGCCGTGCTCACGTGCACGCCGGCCAATGCGGGAACGTACACGGTCACGGTGGCGGCGACCGACCAGGTCGGCGTCACGGTCCGGGGGACCGCGACCCTCACGGTCACCGCGCCGCCGGGTCCGTCCGGCGGGGGCGGGATCTCCTCCGAAGACCTCGCGATCGGGCTCGC
>DASYOF010000306.1:0-1790 GCA_036007995.1 Thermoplasmata archaeon | reverse complement strand
ACGGTGGCCCCGGTCCCGACCGAGCCGTCGCCGAAGTTCCAGGCGATCGCGTAGGGAGACTCGCCCCCATGCGGGTTCGCGCTCAGCGTGACCTCGTAGGGCGCGGCTCCCGTCGAACTGGCTGGCCCCACCGACGCCGTTAGAGTTGGCAGGATGGTGATCCCGCGGGAGAAGTTGAGGCTCGCGCCACTCGGGTCGCGAACGGTGACCCCGAGACGGTACGACCCGGCGCTGGCGTACGTGTGGTTCGCGAACAGGGAGCTCGAGTGGACCGTCGTGCCGTCGCCGAAGTCGAAGGAAACCGTGAACGGAAGGTAGCCCCCGGAGGTGTACACCCCGAACCCGAGGCTCGTCTGCGCGTCCGCAAGAGTGACCGGCGCCGACAGGGTGCCCGCGAGCCGCGGCGCGGCCACAATGGGGACGAGCAGCAGCGGGAACGATTCGTTCCACGCGGCCGAAAGCCCCCACGGGGCGAATTCGGCGCCGCTGAAGGCGGAACCGCTCGAAAGATTCTCCACCGACGCGCACGCGATCGTGGTGCATTCGTCGACGGGCGTGGCGTTGGCCGGTCCGCCCGCGGCCTCGACGTCGAACGATGCGGTCCAGACGTCGCCGGCGCTCAGGGAGGCGTGACCCGGGACGCTGGTCCAGTTCCAGCCGAGGATCGTACGCCCCTCCGAGTGCGAGATCGACGGCGATTGCGGACACCCCGCGAGCGGGCCGGTGGAGGAGGCGCACGTAGCGACGGCGTTCAGGTCGGGGGCGGGAGCGAACGCCGGCGTGAGGACGAACCGGAACATCGGCGCCCCGCCGATCGGGGAGCCGACGGAGGGACTCCCCGGAGTTCCCAGCGAAACGTTCGAGAGGGCGGACACCAACTGCGAGTTCGTCCCGCTCGATCCGGCGGACCCGAGCGTCCCCGTCCAATTCCCGCAGGTCGAGTTGAGCGGCCCGTCCCACGAACCGCCCGTCACGACGGAGATGTTGCACCCGGCTTCGACGATGTGGCCGGTGTCGAGGCGGACGACCGTGCGGTTGTACCCGGACACGTTCTTGGTCGCCCAGGCCTTCGAGGCCGGATCGGTCGACGTGGCGTTGAGGATCACGGAGTCGACCGTGCAGTGGCCCCAGCTCGAATTCAGGCACGCCGAGCCACTGTGCGAGAGGGCGGCGATCGAGTCGTTCGGATTCCCGTTCTGCGAGGAGGTCCATCCCTCGCACGTCGGGAGGGGAGAACTGAGGCCCGTCGATGGCTCGCACGTCGGCATCGTACCTTTCGCCGCCGTGCTACAGCCGATCCCCGCGAGCGGGCACTCGTACTCCGTGTAATTCGAGTTGACCGGCGCCGTCGCTCCGACCCAGACCACGACGTGGTTCTCCCCGGCCGTCCAGTTCACCGGTCCGAGCTGCCCGGGCGCGTACGAGGAGGAGTTCACGGCGAGCCCGTCGAGCGCGCCGTAGAGGGCGGTGATGACTCCGGTCTGGAGTGGGTTGTCGGAGGAGTCGACGTCCCCCGGAATCGTGAACGAGCGGTTGACGGCGGGGCCGAATTGCGTGTCGTTGACGAAGTTCGGCACGGGGACCTGGAGCGGGAGGGAATCTCCGTCGTCGAACGGGCCCAGGGCGCTCTCCGTGAAGGCCAGGGCGAACGAGAGGTTGGTTCCAGCGTGCGCCGCCACCAGGTTGTGGGTGACGGTGCCCGTCGACGCGACGAACGTCTGGACGGCGTCGGTCCACGTCGGAAAGCAATCGCCGGAATCGGAGCAGAGGGTGAACGGGGAGACGTCGAG
>DASYOF010000305.1:0-1605 GCA_036007995.1 Thermoplasmata archaeon | reverse complement strand
CCGTCGTAGATCCCGACGCCCCGACCGGACTCCCGGCTCTCGATGATGACTTTCCGGGGGTGGAGCGCGCGGGCCTGGCCGATCCGGTCGAGCGTCTCGCGGAGCGACAGCTGATTCTGAGGGTTCTTCTTCCCGACCTCGATGAAGACCCCGAGCCGGTGGGACTTCACCTCCTCCGCGAGCTTCGCGATCTGGCTGCTCGCCATCTCGATCACGCCGTCGGAAACCTCGACGATGTCGAATCCGAGTTCCTTCGCCTCCGCGATGGCCGACGACGCGCGGTCGCGCGCCACCGCGTACTCGAGCAGAGTTCCTCCCGTCGAAACCTCGACCCCGAGGTCATGGTAGAACCGGATCCGCTTCCGGACTTCCTCTCGAGGGAGGAGGAGGGGAAGGCCCCAGCCGATCTTCACGACGTCGATGTACCGCGCGAGCGGTCGGAGCCAGTCGGCGGAGAGCGGGTCGAGCCGGTCGAGGACGTGCGTCATCCCCGTCTTCCGCGGTCGCGTCGGGTTGGGGGGCTCTCCCGGGAAGAACGAGGGATGGGCCTTGCGTGACGCAAGAATTGCCATGAACGGTCGGAGTTGCGCGCCGGCCCAGCTTCCTTGGATATAAGACGGGCGCGAATCGGGGTCTCGGCGGCGCCGGCGATTCGCGATCGGCGCCGTCACTCCTCGATTCGGCGGCGGCACCGGGAGCGCCGGTCCGCTCCACTAGTCGGGCAGGTCCGCACAATTTGGACAGGGGGCGAACATAGGTTGATACCCGATGGGGCCGGAGAATTGTCCGGTGAGTCGAATGCCGTCGTTGTTTGCCCGCTGCGGGGAGTGCGAGACCGGGTTTCCGAGCGGGATCGCCGTGACATCGGAGTCCGCGCTGAAGGAGATCACCATGAACGGACTCCACCACCGTTGCCCGAAATGCGGCGCCGATGGGACCTACTTCACGAAGGACTACTACGTCCCGTCCGGAATTGAGAAAGTCGCCTCCGCGCCCCCGGATCAGACGACCCCCAGCGGGGCCGCCGCTCAGGAAGAGTCGGTCAAGCTCTCGGGGTACGGGGTCGGGGCGCGGTAGCGCCGAGTGCGCGGCCCGGCGTCCCCGGACCGCGCCCGGAAGCCGGTCGCCTTAACTCGGCGGGGAGGTTCCGCTGCGGGAGTCCTATGGCGAAGGTCGGCATCATCGGCTCGGGGGACGTCGGGCAGCATCTCGGAACTGGATTCGCCGCGACGGGGCACGAGGTCAAGATCGGCAGCCGGGAGCCGTCGAGCGAGAAGCTCACGAGCTGGAAGAAGAGCGCCGGGCCGAAGGCGTCGACCGGAACGTTCGAGGAGACCGGGAAGTTCGGCGACCTGATAGTCGTCGCCACGGTGTGGTCCGGGACGGAGAACGCGCTCAAGCTGGCCGGACCGGCGAACCTCGCCGGGAAGGTCGTCATCGACGCGACCAACCCGCTGGCGTTCCGAGAGAACGCCCCGCCAGGGCTCGCGCTGGGCCACATGGACTCGGGAGGCGAGCAGGTTCAGCGATGGCTTCCGGACTCGCACGTCGTAAAGGCGTTCAACATCGTCGGGAACGTGCACATGTTCCAGCCCGACTTTCCCG
>DASYOF010000304.1:0-5185 GCA_036007995.1 Thermoplasmata archaeon | reverse complement strand
GAGCACCAGGAACACCGAGTTGAGCCGGATCAGCTCCCGGTCGTACCGCTGGATGTACCCGAAGACGAGGTGGTGGCCCTGCCACCACATCCCGATGACGAAGAAGGTGAGCACGTAGGTGTAGAGCGCGGTCTTGAACGGCTGCGTCTGGAAGTAGGCGGCCACCGCGCCCCCCGAGGTCCCGATCGGGAGCACGAGGCCGAGGACGAGGAGGGTCATGGCGAAGGCGAACACCCCGTCGCTGAGGGCGAGGATCCGCCCCATGTCCCGCCCGCGGAACACCCAGGGCGCCTCAAGGCGGTCCGCCGAGGATAGGGCGGGCTCGTCGTCCTCCATGACCGGCGGACGCCCGAAGCAGCAGGTCCCCATCTACATTCCCAACAGCGTTGGCGGCCGGTCGCCGCCTCGGACGAGGCGGGCAGCCTCGGGCCTCGGAAGTTCGATTCCGTCGAGCGACCGGGGCTCTCGAGTCGCCCGCCCGGACGGGAAACGCGACCGGGGGGCGGCTCGCCTCCCCTCGTTTGATTACCCCCCACCCCCTTGGCCGTCGGGGGCATGGAACATGGCCGGACGTCAGAGGTTCGGAGGCTCGCGACGGGGACAGGGACGACGGGTGCGGTGGACGGTCTTCCTCGCATGTGCCCTCGCGGTGGTCGAGCTCCTCAGCTTGGCCCCGGTCGGGCACCCAACGTCGGCGTTCCGGCCGCTCTCCCGGCCGTCCGCCTCCGGAGCGCGAGACGCGGCCGCCGCGAGCGCGTCGGCGCTCTCCGCAGCCGAGGCGTCCCTCGGCGGGGGCGCTGGACCCGCGGGCGGCACGCCGTGGAACTGTTCGCTAGAATCCGGGCCGAGTTCGGGCATCCAATGCGGCCTTGGGCCGAATCCGAGTTCGGCGATCCGGATGGCGCCGACGACCCCTAGCTGGTCACCGGTCACACCCGCGGTCCCCTCCGTCCGTGGCTCCGCTCAGATGGTCTTCGACGCCCGAGACAAGTACGTGCTGTTCTTCGGAGGGATCTCGGCAGGCTCGACGGCGCCGCAGGACACGTGGAAGTACGTCGGCGGGACATGGACCCAGCTTCACCCCGCGACGTCCCCGGCCGCGCGCGCGGCGGCCGGTATCGCCTTCGACGCCGCCGACAATTACGTAGTTCTCTTCGGGGGATTGGGCTCGGGTGGCGCCTTGTCGGACACGTGGAAGTTCGCCGCCGGGACCTGGACCCAGCTGAACCCAGCGTCAAGTCCTCCCGCGCGGTATTATGCGGCAATGGCCGACGACGCCAAAGACGGGTACGTTGTACTCTTCGGAGGCCGCACCCTCGTCTCGTTGTTCTCGGACACCTGGACGTTCTCCGGCGGGGCGTGGACCCAGCTCACCCCGGCCGCGCAGCCGTCCGGGCGAGACGGGGCCTCGATGGCGTACGACGTGGCGCTCGGCTCGGTCGTCCTGTTTGGGGGGGTGAGCGCCGGGGTGCAAGGGGACACGTGGAACTTCTCGGCCGGCACTTGGACGAACATCACCTCCTCGGTCCACCCGGCCAACCGGTACGGTGGGATGCTCGCGTACAGTGCGAAGGACTCGGCACTGATCCTGTTCGGAGGGTATACCGGGTCCTCGTACCTCTCGGACACGTGGCGGTTTTCCGGCACGACTTGGACGAAGCTCAGCACGTTCGTCCACCCGTCCGCGCGGACCGTAGGGGGCGTGGCGGACGGGCCGTCGGGCGGCACCGTCGTCCTCTTCGGCGGAGACGTGAGCGGGGGGGGCCTGTTGAACGATACCTGGACGTTCCACGGCCTCGTCTGGAGCCACGTGCTCCCGCACCTTCCCGCGCCCCGCTACTCTTCGCTCATGACGTACGACGAGGCGGACGGGTACGTTCTCCTGTTCGGCGGCGTCGGCTCCGCGGGCAACGTGCTGGGGGACACGTGGAAGTTCCTGCACGGGGCGTGGACCCAACTCCACCCCCCTACCTCCCCGTCGGCCCGCGAGGGTTCGGGGATCGCCTATGACCAGGCGGACGGCTATGTGGTGTTGTTCGGGGGCCTGAACGCCTCCACCAAGTACCTCGCGGACACCTGGACCTTCCTCGCGGGGAATTGGACCCTCACCGCCGCCGCTGGACCGGCGGCCCGATACGACGCGCTCATGACGTACGACGCGGCGGACGGCTACGTTCTGTTGTTCGGGGGATCGTCAGGGTCCGGTCCCCTTTCCGACACCTGGGCCTACGTGGGCGGCGTTTGGTGGAATCCCCTCCCTCACTCCTCGTCCGCGACTCCCGGCCCTCGAGAGGAGTCGGCGATGGCGTACGATTCCGAGGACGGCTACGTCGTCCTCGTCGGCGGGGTCTACGCGCCCGCCTTCCCGTCCGTGAGCACGTGGACCTACCTGGCCGGCGTCTGGACGAACGTCACCGCGACGGCCGGCACGCCCCCGCCGCTGCAGTTCTCGTTCGGCCTCGTGGACGACACCTACGATGGGTACCTGGTGCTCTACGGGGGCTATGGAGGGTCCGCTCGGGCGAACGATACGTGGAGCTTCGTCGGCGGAGCCTGGACCAACCTCACGGCTGGTGCGAAGAGTCTCTCGTATGATGCGAACTACGGGATGGCGTTCGACCCACCGGACAACGAGGTCGTGTTGCTGGGCGGGTTCAACTTCACGTACCCCTACGCGGTCTACGGGGGGACCTGGACCTACTGACGTCATGAGCTCACGAACCCCCCGGGCCGGTCGGCGGGAGAGATTGCCCGCCGTCGGAAGCTAGGCGCCTCGGACCGGGGGCGCCGGGGGCTTGGATCGCGCGGGGCACTCGGAGGGGGGCTCCTCGCCGCGTTCCGGCCCCCCCCGGGCGAGGGCCCGCCCGCGCGCCGAGCCCTCGATGGAGGGGTCTACACGATCGGGGTCAGCTTTGCGTGCGGCGCGCCCTTTTCCGGGTCGGGCGAGATCGCGTAGATCGTCGTCCTCGGACGGATTCCGTAGATGCACGGGGCGTTGTCGATGTTGATGATCCGGAAGTACGTGTCCATCATGTTCAGGATCTCGCTCGACACGAGCAGCCCGGGCTTCAGCAGACCGATCCCGAGGTTCCCGACGAGCTTCGTCCGTCGGACGCCGTGGAAGTACATCCGGATGGCGACCTGGTCGCCCATCAGGCTCTCGAGGGTGTCGAACGCGGTGTATTCGAGGAACGGCTTCTGCTCCGGCCCGCGGGCGGCCTTCTCGGCGGTGACCATCGCCCGCATCGCCTCGTCACGGCCGTACCGGGCCATCGGGACGATGTAGCTCTCCTCGGTCTCGTTCGCCGTGTAGTCGGCGATCCGCACGCGCGTGTCGAAGACGTTCGGCGGCGTGTGGCGGACCAGCGTTTCCCGGAGCTTCTCGTGGGATTCGCCCGCGGCAAGGACCGCGATGATCCCGCGCGACTGGGTCAGGAAGTTGAGGAACGTCGGCGTGAACAGCATGTAGTAGTCGTCGATGCCGACGTTCACGTCGACCTCGAAGGCGTTGAAGCTGCCGCGCTTGAACCCGCCGCCGAGGAGCTGGTCGAAGTCCGGGATCCCGGTCGAGTAGTGCTTGTCCGGGTCGGCGACGGGGTGCCAGACGGGGGACGACTGGGGGCCGGGCGTCGCGACCTGGAACCCTAGCGCCTCGAACCGGCCGCTGGAGAGCGTCACGGCGTACCGGGGGACCTGGATGTTGGTGGCGCGGAGCTTCTCGAGCCGCATGTGGCGGACGCGGCGCTCGTCGAGCTCCTCGCGCTGGATCGAGATCAGGCCGTCGACGAGGTACTCGATGCCGCCCGCTTCGGGCTTTTCGAGGATCATGACGACGTTCGTGTTGGAACTCTCGACGAGGTCCTTCTGGAGCGCCATCACGAACTCTTCCATCTCGAGTCCGTACTTGTGGGTCACACCCTCGAGGGAATCGATGACGAGGAGCGACTTCTCCGGGAGCGCCTTTTCGACCCGGTTGTAGACGTTCTCGACCTCGGGCATCGGGTTGCGCTTCATCAGCGCGGTCAGGTGGGTGCGGTCGACCCGGGTCGGGGCGCCCCGCTCCTCGTCGAACGTCCGCATCATCTCGCGCGCGGCACGGATCTTCTTCTGCTCGGAGTCGGGGAGTTCGGAGGCGGAGCTCTTCGGCTGGGCGCTGATCGCGTCGAGGAACAGCTTCCCCGCGTCGAGGATGCGCGCGCGCATCTCCGTCGCCTTCAGCCACGGGAACTGGCGGTAGAGCGCCTCGTCCCCGACACGTGTGGACAGGTAGTACGACTGGTTCGGCTTCCCGATGCGCTCGAGCAGTTCGAGCCCGAACGTGGTCTTACCGGTACCGGCACCGCCCTTGACGATCAAGGACCGGCCGCCGCGGCCGGACAGGAAGACGAGCACCTCGGGCGGAACTCCCCCGGTGCGCTTCGGTTCGTCCGCCATCAGCGCACCTCGGGCTTCGCGGCAAGTGACCGCTCACGCTCGCTCATTCGTTCCGACCGACAGGAAATGGTGGGGACGGGCAGTTAAACTTTCCGCGCGGAACGACGCGCTCCGACCGTCGGTTCATGAAGGTGGCGGCGGCGGAGGGGGCGGCGGGGGGGGAGGCGGGGGAAGGGCGGCCGCCCTCGCCGCCTGGACGGCCGATTTGAGCGGTTCGCCGGGCTCGCCGACCGCCGTCGCGGCCGACGGGTTGCCGCCGCCCCGCCCCTCGAAGGCGGCGCGGGCGGTCTCGAGGACCTGGACGGCCGACACGTCGGCGCTCGAGGAGCCGACGAACAAGAACCCCTTCCCGTCGGCCTCGGTTCCGAGGATCGCCACGTGGTCCGGGGACTTCGTGAGGAGCCGGGAGAGCTCCATCAGCTCCGACCTCGACAGGTCGACGATCGACGCGACGACCTTCCGGGACCCGACGACCGTCGCGGTCGATTCGTCGGTCAGGAGCCGTTCGGCCCGGAGCGCCATCGCCTCCTTCTCCTGCTCCTGGCTTCGGCGTCGCCACGCCTCCACCTCGAGCTGAAGCCGCTCGATCCCCTGCGCCACCTGGTCCGGGGCGACGTTGAGCGCCCGCGCCGCCTTCGTCAGCGCCTCGGCGCGGTGCTCGGCGATGTCGAGCGCCCGTTCGCCGGCGGCGTACGTCAGCCGGACGACGCCGTCCTGGATCCTCTCGGTGGCGAGGATCGTCAGGTAGCCG
>DASYOF010000303.1:0-4143 GCA_036007995.1 Thermoplasmata archaeon | reverse complement strand
GCCGCCCTGCTCGAGAACGCGATGCGGGCGATGCCGATCCCGGCCGGTGGCGACCCGGGCCAGTGGACGTCGACCGCGTTCGCGTACGTCGGCCTGCCGTTCCCGTCGTGGGTCGTCCCGGGGCAGTACCCACCGATGCTGTTCCCGCTCCTCGGCTTCCTGATCCGGTTGACGGGAGGGCCGATCGGAGGGGCTCGGGCCTACGTCGCCGTCGCCGCCGTCCTCATCGGCCTCTCGACGTACTTCCTCGCGCGGGGGCTCACTCGGCGGCGGTCGACCGCGCTCGTTGCCGAGGCGCTCGTGCTGCTGAACCCGACGTTCCTCCAGATGTTCTTCTGGGGATTCTATCCCAACCTCCTCGGGCTCGTCTTCCTCAACCTCTCGCTCGCGTTCCTCGTCCGGTTCCTCCGGTCGAAACGCCCGTCCCACGTGCTCCTGTTCTGGACCTGCACGGCCGCCACGGTCCTCTCCCACAGCCTGGTCGGCGTGATCCTGGTCGGGGCGCTCGGGGTGTTCTTCGCGCTGGCGCTCTCGATCAAGGCGGTCCCACGGGAGATCTACCGGTCCCGCGCGAGCCTCGTCGGGATCGGGGTGTTCCTCGTGTCGGTCGGAGGGTTCTACGCGTCGACGGCCCTGTTCAAGATCCCGCACCCGAACTACCTGCAGAGCGGCGCGTTCGCGTACGTCCGTAACGGCGTCTCGTCGATCTTCAACCTCCTGATCCGACCGTGGCTTCACGGACTCAAGCTCGCGCCGTCGGACGCCCTCGCCCTGCTCGCGATCCTCGGCGTGGGGCTCACCCTGTACGCGCTCGGGCTCCGCGTGTTTTGGCGGCACCGCATGACCCTCGGCACCATCGTGGCCCTCGCGCTCGCCCTCAGCCCCGTCGCCCTCGCCGGGGTGGGGTGGGAGCTGTCCGTCGTGACCGACTACGGCCGGTTCAGCTACTTCCTCGTAACCCCGATCGCGCTCGGGCTCGGCCTCGCGCTCGACCGGTTCATGACCGAGGTCAACCGTCGGCGGGGCCGGGCTCCGGCGTGGCTGCCGGCGCCCAAGACCCCGGCGCCGCGCTGGCGTCCCGCCGGGCGTCGGTCGGACTCCCCCGCCGCCTACGTCGTGCTGGCGCTGTTCGCGATCACCGTCGTCCTCCTGGCCGACGTGGTCTCGCTCCGCACCCTCCCGCAGGATGAAGCGGCCACGACGAAGGTCGGTCACGACAGCACGTTCCTCCATGCCCTCGCCCTCATCCAGGGGAGCGGGGTGCAAGGGAGCCTCCTCACCGTGCCGGGCGTCGCGAAATGGTCGCGAGCCTTACTGGTCCGCGATGCGTACTTCCCGAACCTCGCCGCCCGGTACACGTTCGACCCGACGCACCTCGTCGACGAGGAGACCGCGTACTTCGCGATGACCTCCCGCTACACGGCGACGAACGGGGTCGTCGCGGTCACGAGCCTCGGCACCAACCTTGCCGCGGGGAACCGCACGTTCGAGTACCAGCCCGCGTATTTCGGGGTGTTCACCCCGGTCGCGGCGTTCCCGGTCGAGGACGTCAACGTCACGGTCGTCCCGGTCGGCGATCCGCTCTCGGCCGCGACGATCGAGCCGGTCACCTCGGGTGGCACGGTCCGCTTCACGCCGGCGGGTCCGTCGTCGTACGCCCTCGCGTACACGGGGACGGGATTCGTCCTCACCGTTACCGTGACCACCAGCGCGAGCTCCCCGGCGGCGACGATGCTGGTCTCGGCGACGGCCGACCCAGGGTTCCGGCTCCTCGCGTTCGCGGGGAACCTGACGGGTCCGTCGGCCGGGACGGCGCGGTTCACCCCGGGGGCGTCCACGGGATCCCTCGAGATCGCCCCCGGCAAGTTCGGTTCGGCGCTCACCACCGGAGTCCAACTGGCGCCCGCGTCCGCCCTCGGCGCCATCTCCCGGTTCAACCATCCGAACAACCCGGCGCACGCCGCGTTCTCCGTCCAAGCCCCGACGGGGGGCCCGCAGCTCGCCGTGACGTTCTCGTTCGTGACCCCGAGCGCCTCCAATCTCGTCGCCGGGCTTCCTCCGCTGATCACGACGGATACGGTCTGGGCGAACTGGACCGTCCGGTTCGTCTTGTACTCGAACTCGTCCACGAACGAGGGGACGCTCGCGAACCTTCTCCCCGACGAGGTCGGCTACCTGGAACGGGAGTTCGGGGCGAAGGTCTACGGAATCTCCGGCGGATGGACGGTGCTGATCGTACCGCCGGCCGGGTCGTTGCCGACGGGACCTCGGCCCGCGACGGGAGCGCCGTTCGCCGTCGCCACCGCCTCGCCCCGGTGAGACCAGGGCACGTCGGAAGCCTTATGGACCGAGCCGATAGGGCCGGGAGAGAGGCCGCCCCCGCAGAGGCGTGGGCGCGGTCTCGCAAGGGAGCGAACGTGTTCCGGTCGGTCTCGGCCGCCCATCGCCACTCGTCGCTGGTCGCGGTCGGGATCGCCCTCGTCCTTCTGCTGACGATCCCGTTCTCCGTCGTGGCGGCGGTCGCCGGTCCGACCGGGGCCGTCGCCCTCCACGAAGGCGCTCCCGCCCCGGCGGTCGCACGTTCGACCGGGGCGGCCGTCGCGCCGGCGGGCGGACCGAGCAGCCCGTGCGACGGCCCGTATCCGGCGTTCGCCGGTATCGGACCCTACCCCGCCGGGTGCGTCGGCCGAGACCAGGCGATCGCCGGATTCTACTCGGACCTGCCGGGCGGTGCCGGCAACGTTTCCGTTCAACTGACCCTCCCGATCGACCGGTCGCCGACGGCGAACCAGTCGGACCTGTACCGGGCGATCTGGCTCGGCGTCGTTCTGAACGACCCGAATGCGTGGATGTCCCAGTGCTTTCTCGAGGTGCGCTTCCAACCGGACTCGGCCTGGGGGGCGCCGTCGAACGGCGCGGCCACCACGCCGAACAACTGGACCGGCGTGGTCGTCGGCTACGAGATCGACCCCACGACGTCCCAGCAGCAGGCGTGCTTCGACCAACCGCTGAACTCCGCCGGAGGCGGCGGCGGCATGCCGCTCAACTTCACCGGCGGCGACGTGCTGAGCATCGCCACGGTCGGATGGATCGGCTCCCCGTCCGGCGAGCAGGTGACCGTGACCGACACGACCAGCGGCGCGACCTCCCAGGTCCGCGGGATCGTGGACGACGGGTCGCCCCTCAATCCGGCGTACTCGGCGTCCGACGTCCCGGACGCGCTCGCCGCGGCCGCCGCCGACGTCCCGCCGGTCTCCTTCGGGGTCGAGCTCGCCGGCGCGGCCAACCCGTCCGTACCGTCCAACAGCTCGTTCGGCGGGTGCACGCCGGGAATTCCGCCGCCGACCGCGGCCGACCCGTCGGTCCCGTGCCCCAGCTACGACCCCACCTCCTGGGCGAACGACACGCTGGCGCCGCTCCTCCTCACGCCCCCGGTCTTCTCCGCGGCCGGCGCCACGTCCCCCACCGGCGAACTCCTCCTCTCGAGCACCGTCGGGGGCACCTCGGGCCTCGTCGCGCTCAGCAACGCGACGTGTGCCGGCCGGGTCGGCAGCGCCGACTGCACCTACCCGTGGTACAGCTACTCGTGCGGCGCCGCCGCGCTCGAGTTCGGCGCCACCGACTACTCGGGGGTCTCCTCGGACTTCGGAAAGCAGGCGGAGTACGCCACCGCGCCGGTCGACGGCCTGCTGGGGTATCCCCAGTTCCCGTCCGACGGGTATGCGATCCCGGCGTGCGGGGCGGCCAGCGTGAATCTCACCGTCGGGGTCTCCGCGGGCGTCGGCCTCGTCCACTTCCTCGCGTCCAACTTCACGGCCCCTACGGCCAGCGCCGTGAGCGCCGGCGAGTACGGCATTATCGCCTTCCCCGCGCCGGGCGAGTTCTTCGCCGGATGGACGGTCACCGGTTCCGCGAGCGTTGCCAGCGCGAACGACGCGATCACGACCGTTCGGCCGGGCGCTGGAGGGTCGGTGACCGCGACGTTCACCACGTCGCCCTCCAGCGTGTCCGTCGGCTTCGCCGCCGTCGGGGGGAACGGCTCGCTCGAGGTCGGTCTCGGCGCTCCGGGCACGAGCCTCGGACTACCGGCCACCGTTCCGAACGCCGGGTCGATCACGCTCGCGCCGGGGATCTATCCGGTTC
>DASYOF010000302.1:0-1894 GCA_036007995.1 Thermoplasmata archaeon | reverse complement strand
GGGAATCGTGGAGGCCTCGTTCTTCCTCTCGCTGTTCGTCATGGGCCTGGGGATTGCGACGGCTCTGGCCGGCCTCGGAGTGCGGTACTGGGCCGAACATCGGAGCCCGACGGGCTAGCCGAGTTCGCTCGTATGCCGGCCGCTGCGAACCCCCCGGCCCGGATCGTCGGTGCTTCCGGGCACTCCCCGAACTCACTTCGCGTGCCCACTACGTTCGAACTCCCCGTCGCGGGGGTTTAAGTCCCTTCAGAAAGTCTCGGGGTCGTCGGAACCACGAGGTCCGACGCGGATGGCTGTCCGACTCGGGATAGGGCGACCGGAGGATGAGCGAGCGCGGGACCTACGTCGTCATCGAGGGGATTGACGGGACGGGCAAGACCGAGCTCGCGACCCGCCTTGTCCCCCCGCTGCTCGCCCGCGGCCACTCGGTGTCGAGCTTCCGCGAACCGACGGACCGGTTCCTGCGGGCGCAGGCGAGGAGGCTCTCGAAGGTCGACCCGCTCGCGGCCGCCCTCTGCTCGACGGTCGACCGAGCCGTGCTCCGGCCGGGGATCGAGCTCGCCCTCGACCAAGGCGACATCGTCGTGCAGGATCAGTCGTTCTATTCCACCCTCGCCTACCACTTCCCGGGCCTCGACGCCGACTCGTGGCGCGAGCTCGAGCGGATCGAGCGCGTGGTCGCCTTGGAGCCGGACATCGTGCTCTATCTCGACGCTCCCGTCGACCTCGCGATGAAGCGGGTCGAAGCGAGCGGCCAACGGGACTCGTTCGAGGACGAGCCGTACCTCACTCGGGTCCGGTGGAAGTTCGGACAGATGTTCCAGCCCCCGCGGTGGGTTCGGATCAACGCCACGGGAAACGCCGACCGGACCCTCGAGCAGGCCATGAACGCCCTCCTGGCCGCGAAGCTCTGACTCGCTCCCCAGGTATCGGTCGGTGGAAGCCGCCCCATGTGCGACCGACGGACGCCGCGGACCGGATCGGTCTCCACCGGATCCGCCCGGCGACCGTGGCCGACCGGCACCGTCGGTCAACACCGCCCCGATGCCCCGGGTTCCGGAGCCTGGGTGACCCCATCGGGCGCGAGCCAGTCACTATAACGCAGGGACCGCTCGGCTTCGCATGGCCTCCGATGCGACGCGGGACGCACGACCGGTTCTCGTCGTGGGAGCCACGGGCGATCTTGGGGGCCGCACGGTCCGCGCCCTGCTGGCGCGGGGGCATCGCGTGCGGGCGCTCGTGCGCCCCGGGTCCGAGTCCGCCGGGCTCCGGAGCCAGGGGGTCGAGATCGCCGAGGGCGACATGCTCGCTCCTCCCACCCTCGAGGCGGCCATGACCGGAGTCTCGGCCGTCGTCAGCTCCGCGATCGGCTACTCCAGGCGGAGACCGTCGGATTCCCTACGAACCGACTTCGAGGGGAACCACAACCTGGTCGACGCCGCCAAGAAGACCCAGGTACCCCGGTTCATCTTCCTCAGCATCCTCGCCTGCGAGAAGGCCCCGGGGGTCCCCCATTTCTGGGCGAAAAAAGTCACGGAGGATTACCTGGCGGCCCAAGGAGTTCCGTTCGTCGCCCTGCGCCCCGGCGCCTTCCTCGGCGCCCCCACCGGCCGATTCCGCGCCTGGATGCTGAAGGCGATCGAGCGGGGCCGGATGATGACCATGACCACCGCGGGGGTCCGGATGACCTACATCGCCCCCGACGAGGTCGCGCGGGCCCTGGCGATGGCGGTGGACGAGCCTCGCGCCGTCGGTCAGCGCATCGACCTCGGCTCGGACCGGGCGGTATCGGGACCCGAGCTCGCGGAGCTGGTGGGCCGGCTCCTAGGTCGCCCGATCGTGCCGAGCCGGATGGGCACGGGAGGGTTCGGGCTCGTCCTGCGGATCGGGAGCG
>DASYOF010000301.1:0-3975 GCA_036007995.1 Thermoplasmata archaeon | reverse complement strand
CCAGCGCCGGATCTTCGACGGCAAGTTCGGCAGCCAGGAGCCGTACGTGTTCAAGGACCCGGATTTCGGGCTGGTCAGCCTCCGCGTCTTCGGCGACTACCGCTGGAAGGTCGGCGGTCCGGACCTGTTCATCAACCAGTTCGTCGGAACGTTCGGCGCCGCGACGACCGCCGACGTCGAGGCGCGGCTCCGCGACCAGATGGTCCTACTCGTGTACAACACCCTCGGCAAGCTGAAGGACCAGGGGATGCACGTCACCGACCTCGCCGGCCAGCTCAGCACGATCGAGCAGGCGGTCCTCGGATTCGCCCCGCAACACTTCGGGCCGCTCGGCGTCGAGGTCCAGCAACTGCAGGGCCTCTCGGTGAACCTCCCCGACGAGGTCCAGAAGGCGGTCAACACGCGCTCGACGATGAGCGTCCTCGGCGTGAACTACATGCAATACCAGGCCGGCCAAGCGATGACGACCGCGGCGGCGAACCAGTCCGGCGGCGCGGGACAGTTCGCCGGGGCGGGCGTCGGTCTCGGGGCGGGGCTGGGTATCGGCTACGGAATGGCCGGATCCATGCAGGGCGCCTACCAGGGCACGGGGACCCCCGGCGGCGCGCCGGGGGGCCAGACGCCGTGCCCGAAGTGCGCGACGCTCATCCCGGTTGGCTCGAAGTTCTGCCCTTCGTGCGGCGCGACGATCGCCGCGCCGTCGGCCGGACCTCCGTGCCCCAAGTGTGGGGCGGCCACCCAACAGGGCCAGAAGTTCTGTCCGAGCTGCGGGCAGTCGCTCGCCCCGGCGCCGCCAAGCACCTGCGCGAAGTGCCAGGCGAGCGTCCCGGCCGGAACGAAGTTCTGTCCGAACTGCGGCAACGCGATGCCGCCGTAGCGGGAGCGCGTCCCGGGGGCTCGCCATGTTCTGCATGACTTGTCGGGCCGAGCTCCCGGCGAACGCGAAATTTTGCTACTCGTGCGGGACCCCGGTCCCCGGCGCGGCCGGAGGTCCGTCTCCTCCCCCTCCTCCCTCCGATTCCGGCAAGGTCGCCGCCCCCGCCGGCGCGCAGTCGTTCAACTGTCCGTCGTGCGGGGCGCCGCTCCATCCGGCGTTCGGCGAGATGGTCGTCTCCTGCGAGTACTGCGGGGCATCCGTCAGCCTCGCCGGCACCGGCTGGAAGGAGGTCGGGAAGCACACGATGCTGACGCCGAACGTCACGACCGCCGAGGCGGGGCTCGCGGTCGTCCGGACCTACCTCGACCAGGGGTTCCTGCACCGGAAGATGTTCGAGGAGTCGAAGGTCGTCGAGCAGAAGCTGTCGTTCGTTCCGTTCTGGATCGTCCCGACGACCGCGACGACCAACTACACGTACACCGACGTCGCGGTCGGGGTCGGGAGCACCGTGGGGTCGATCGCGGCGGCCGAGCTCCTCGGCTCCGCGCTCGGCGGCAACCGGGGCGGCGGGTTCGCGGTGATCCCGGTGATGGGCGGGTCGGCGGTGAACGCGACGCGGCAGGATTCGATCACCGGGCAGTACGACTTCCCGGTCGTCGCCGTGAAGGGGATGAGCGCCTACCAGCCGAAGGACTACCGGTTCGCGCTCACCGAGCGGACGCTGTTCGACAAGAAATCGATCCCCGCAGGCGCCCCCGTGCTCAACGGGGACCTCGGCGAGGACGCGGCCGGCCACGCCGCGAAGGCGTTCGTGACCCAGCTGCAGAGCGACGCCGCGCACAAGCGCCACCACATGGTGAGCGGCCTCAAGGTCGAGGTCGAGACCTCCGAGGCGGAGCTCCTGCACGTGCCGATCTGGTACTTCCTCCTCGACCACAAGGGCGAGAAGGCGATGGTGCTCATCGATTCGCACTCGGCCCGCGTGATGCAGACCGTCGGCTAGCCGGCGCCCGCCCGCGCCTCGCCGGAGCCTTTCCGGGCGCTGCCCCGTCGGGGGACCCGCTGGATCGTGTAGCGCACCGGGACCCGACGCCGCCGGTGCATCCAGTACCCGCACCGAAGGCACCGGAGCCCGAGGGCCACGACCTCCCCCGTCAACGTCCGGTTCCGGATCGGGAGGAGAGGTCCCGCGCACACCGGGCAGCTCGACGGCGGGGGCTCGTCGGACCGCTCGCGGAACCGGACGAGCAGCCGGACGCCTTGGGTCTCGACGAGCAGCGACCGGAGCCGGGGTCCGCTGATCCGCATCGACGGGTCTTCGGCGCGCAGCGCGGGGCGGAACGCCCGCAGGAACGCTGCCTGGGACGGGTAGTGGCCGATACCGAGGACGAGGAGCCGGTCGAGAGCGGCCTGGACGGTGTCGGCGTCCGCCCGGTGGAACGCCGGCGGGGCGCGGGGGTTACGAGGCGCCGCCGCGGCGGCCTTCGCGGGCACCGATCTCCTCCTCGTAGAACTGGCGGGCGAACGCTCCCTCCTCGCGCCCGATCGGGATCGGGCCGTCGCCGGGGCGCGCGAAGTAGGCGACGAGCGCGGCGGCGGCGCCCAATCGGACCGCGCGGGATTTCAGGCGCGGGGAGAACTTCGGGTGGGTCGTCCGCGCGAGCGCCCGCTCGCTGACCTCCCGGAGCGAGGTGTAGAGGCCGGGGTCCAGGCGGACCGGCCGCGAGCGGAACTTGCCCGAGACGAGCGGGTGGTGGGTCTGGATCGCGTGGACGAGGGTGAGGTGGTCGCGGATCCGTCCAGCGAGCGGGAACTCGATCGCGCCGAGCTCGAGCCGCTCGGCGCTCGCCTCGACCGCCCGGAACCGCTCGCGCGTCATCTGGTGGAAGCGCAGCAGCATCCGGTCCTCGAGCGCCGCGAAGTTCGGGTCGGCGATCGTCGTCCAGTAGTCGTCGGCGCCGCCGGTCCGGACGTTGTAGTTGACGGAGAAGAACGAATGGAACGTGTAGGGGCCGATCGTCCCGAGCGTGGTTTCCCACTTCACTTCGCGCTGCTCCATGACGAGCTTCAGCGGCTCGACCATGCCCTTGTACTTGAACCAGTCATTGAACTCGGGCACGATGAAATTGAACGTCCGCCCCGTGTACGACGCGCCGACCCGAAGGAACTGGACCGGCGTGATCCCCCCGCAGTACCGGTTCCGGCCGGCGAGACCGTGCGCGGGCACGCCGGTCCGCGGGTTCCCCCGGATCATGTCGTCGATCGAGAACGTCTTCCCGGTGCCGGGGGGGCCGAAGAGCGCGAGGTGAAAGCCGGTCGTCCCGGTCGCCCGACCGGTCGGCGCGATCAGCGGGACGTCGGCGAGCGCGTACTGCTGGAGCAACGAGATCAGCGAGTCGACGTAGAGCGCCTCGCCGAACAGCTCCCTCAGGTAGCCCGCGAGCGCGTCGACGGAGAACGTCCGGCCGAAGGCGATCGTTTCGGCGAGCCGGTGGTGGAGGACGTCGCGGAGCAGGTCGACGAACTCGCTGTCCATCGAGCGGATCTCCGCCCCCTCGTCCTGCACGGGGAGGAACCCCGCCGGCTCCGGCGCGGCGAGTCGGGCGACCTCTCCGAGCAGGATCCGCCGGAGCTCGTCCGGGAGCGGAACGTGGTACCACCGGTCCCCGCGGCCCTCGGGGAGTTCCTCGACGAGGCCCCGCCGCTTCAGTCGCTGCAGGAGCCGGGACGGGTCCTCGAACACCCGCTCCTTGAGGAGCCGGGCCCGGAGCTCCGTGAGCCGGAACCGCGCGCGACCGGACGCGACCCCGCGGACGACCCGGCGGCGGTCGGCATCCGCCACGAGGGCGGCGAGCACCCGCGCCGCCGCCTCCTCCTCCACGACGATGCCGAGGTCGGATGCGGCCGCCACGAACGGTCGCGGATGCCCCGTCGAATCTATAATGGCACGGCTCCAGAGAGCGTCCTGTGACCCGGGGCTCGTCGGCGTACGAGCGGGAGTTGAAGGAGCTCCTGCAGGCGGACCCCGAAGCGCTCGCGCGGTACTCGAAGTCGTTGCCGCCGTCCGACCGGCCGAGACTGGAGGCGTTCCGGCGAGC
>DASYOF010000300.1:0-3228 GCA_036007995.1 Thermoplasmata archaeon | reverse complement strand
GGTTTGCGGGTCGCCTAGCGGCCCGGCGCGGCGTACGCCGGTCCCGTCACCGCGACCTTGACCGCCTCTTCCGGGCGACCGGCGAGGGCGAACGCCTCGGGGAGGCGCGGGAGCGGGACGGTGTGGGTCACGAGCCCGGTGACGTCGAGCCGCCGGTGGACCAGCAACGCCTGGACCTCGGGGATCTCGCGCTCGGTCGTCGCGTACGACGGGATCACCCGGACGCCCCGGAGGTACAGCTCCTGGAGGTCGGCGTCGAGCGCTCGCCCCGCCCCCGGGAGCCCGAAGATGTTCAACGTCCCCGCCCGACGGGCCAAGCGCGCGGCGAGGGCGATCGCGGGCGGGGCGCCGGTCGCCGCGACGGCGAGGTCGACCCCCCGGCCGCCCGTGGCGGGATGCACGAGGCGGTCGACGGCCGGAGCGTCCCGCGGGTCGACGACGGCCGCAAACCCGGCCCGGACCGCCGCCGCGCGGCGGAAGGCGGAGACCTCGGCCCCGCCGACCCAGGAGGCGCCGATCGCCTTCGCGACCAGGCCGTACAGGATCCCGACCGGGCCGAGCCCGACGACGAACACCGAGTCGCCCGCCCGGAAGTCGACCCGACGGAGCGCTGTCAGCGCACACGCCGCCGGTTCGATCAGGGTGCCGGCCTCCCAGGAGACCGACGGATCGAGGGGCATCACCGCGTGGCGGACGACGTTCTCCGCGGGAACCCGGAACCGGTCGGAGAATCCGCCGGGGTCGATGTTGGTCGTGGAGTAGGTCGGGCAGAAGGTGAAGTCGCCGCGCCGACAGACGTCGCAGTTGTAGCAGGGCACGTGGTGGTGGACGAACACTCGCTGGCCGGGCCAAAGTCCGACGACCCCGGACCCGATCGCGTCGATGACGCCGACTGGCTCGTGGCCGATCCGCCCGGCGGTCTGGTAGTTCCCCCGGACCTTCTCGAGGTCGGTGCCGCACACGCCGCAGGCGGCGAGCCGGACAACGACCTCGCCCGAGCCGGCGGCGGGGTCCGGCTCCTCGGAAACGACGACCGAGTTTCCGCGGAGGCGGCCGACGTTCATCCGCGGCGCCGGGCCGCCGTGATCGCCGCGTCGAGGATCTCGACGCCCTCGTCGACCTCCTCGCGGCGGACGACGAGCGGCGGGATGTACCGGATCGACGACTTCCCGCACGGGAGGAGGAGGAGGCCGCGCTTGTACGATTCCTCCACGACGCGGTCCTTCAG
This sequence comes from Thermoplasmata archaeon, assembly GCA_036007995.1. Classification (GTDB taxonomy): domain Archaea; phylum Thermoplasmatota; class Thermoplasmata; order Lutacidiplasmatales; family UBA184; genus Lutacidiplasma. The sequence goes on along the minus strand of DASYOF010000300.1, from coordinate 2,000 downwards.
GACCACGTTCGGGCGGTTGTCGGAGGCCGAGACGACGAACTCGGTCGCGACCATCAGACCCAGGCCACGAACGTCGCCGATCTCCTCGTGCTTCGCCTGCAGCTCCTTCAGCCGCTTGATCAGGTGGTCGCCCTGGACGCGGGCGTTCTCGAGAAGCTTCTCGTGCTCGATCACGTCGAGCGTCGCGAGCGCGCCCGCCACCGCGACGAGGTTGCCGCCGAACGTGTTCGAGTGGGCGCCCTGGACCGGGTAGTCGAGGTCCTTGCGGGCGATCATCGCCCCGATCGGGAGGCCGCTCCCGAGCGCCTTCGCCGTCGTCACGATGTCCGGGACGACGCCGTGGTGCTCGATCCCGAACCATTTCCCGGTCCGGCCGAAGCCGGCCTGGACCTCGTCGTCGATGAACAGGATCTGGTTCTCGTCGCAGATCGACTTGATCTCCTTGTGCCAGCCCGGGGGCGGCACGAGGTAGCCGCCCTCGCCCATCACCGGTTCCGAGATGAACGCGGCGACGTCCTCCGGGGGGATCGACGTCTCGAAGTAGAGCTCCTTGAGGATCTTGGCGCAGTAGAGGTCGCAGCTCGGGTATTCGAGCTGGTACGGGCAGCGGAAGCAGTTCGGCGCCGGGATGTGGTGCCCGCCGCCGGCGAACGCTTGGAACCGGGCGCGCTGGCTGCGCTTCGACGCGGTCATCGTGAGCGCGCCCATCGAGCGACCGTGGAACGCGCCGAGGAGGCCGATCGTGATCGGTCGCTGGCGGTGCCACCGGGCGAGCTTGAGCGCGGCCTCCACGCTCTCGGTGCCGCTGTTGGTGAAGAACACCTTCTTCGCGTGGGACCCGGGGACGATGTCGCCGAGCCGCTCGGCGAGCCGGACCTGGTTCTCGTAGTAGAAGTCGGTCCCGGCGAAGTGCATCAGTTCGCCCGCCTGCTTCTGGATCGCGCGGACGACGTCCGGGTGGCAGTGCCCGGTGTTGACGACCCCGACGCCGCTCGTGAAGTCGAGGATCCGGTTGCCGTCGACGTCCGTGATCCAGACGCCCGAGGCGCTCGCGGCCGCGACCGGCGAGGTCTTCGTGGATTTCATGATGTACCGGTCGTCGCCGGCGACGATCTTCTTCGCCTTCGGACCGGGGATCGGCGTCACGATCCGGACCCCCCGGGCGGGCGTGGCGTCGTCGCGGGGAACGGCCGGCGGGACCGACGCCTTCGCGCTCGTGGCTGGCATGGTATCGGTCGTCAACACCGCCGGGACCAAAAGGCTTGGCCGGTGCGCCGCTTGGGGAGGGCGAGTGGAGCCCCCGGCTTTAAGGTCCGAACGCCGGCTCGACGCGCCGAGATGGAACCGGAGGCGCGAGGTCCCCGCCGCCGGGAGGCGTGGACGACCCTCCCGCTCGACGAGGTGGTCCCGGCCCGTGCCGTGCTGACGGAGCTCGCCCGCGGGTTCCTGATGGTCCACGAGACCGACCCGGACCACGCCCGGCAGTTCGCGCAGACGTTCCTCCGCGAGCGGTCCGGCCCTCCGTCGCCGCCGGCCCGGGTCGCCCCGGCGGAACGACTCGCCTACGTGCGCCGAGGCGTGGCGAGCGCGCTCCGCGAAACGACCCCGCCTCCGGTGTTCGACCCGTAGGTCGACCGTCGCCGGACGGCCAGGTACGCCGCGAGGTCGTCCGGGAATCCGCGCCGGGTGAGGCCGATCCGGACGCCGTTCGGCGCCCCGAAGTACGCGCCCGGGCAGACGAGGACCCCCGACCGGAGCGCGCGGCGGGCGAGTCGGTCGCCGTCGAACCCCCGGTCGAACCAGACCGGCGCCCCCAGCGGGGGAAGGTCGGGGAACGCCTCCCGCAGAGCCACCTCGTTCGTCCGCAGGATCTCGCGAGCCTCGCCGACCACCGTCGCCCGGTCGCGGAGGAGCGCGAGCGCGCCGGCCACGGAGGGGGGAGGGAGCCGGTCCGTCGCGAGCACGTGATACGGTCCGAACGCCGCGGCCGCCCCGGGCGG
>DASYOF010000299.1:0-8978 GCA_036007995.1 Thermoplasmata archaeon | reverse complement strand
GTGGCGCAGGCGGCCGAGATCCGACGGCTCACCCGCGTCCGGCCCGACCCCGGGCGGGTCGGCCACTCGATCGCCTTTGCGCTCGCGTCGGCGAACCTCCGGTGGCAGGTGGGCATCCATCGGACCCTGCGGACGCTCCGTCGGCAGGGCCTGAAGGTCGGGATCGTCTCGAACATCCTCTACGAGCCCCCCGAGGCGGCGCGGGGGCTTCTCCGACGGCTCGGGGGACCGGGATTCTTCGACGCGATCGTGCTCTCCGCGGACGGCCCGGATGCGAAGCCGTCCCCGGCGATGATCCGGCGGGCGAGCCGCGCGCTCGGCGTCCCGCCGAACCGACTGCTGCACATCGGCGATAGCCCCGCCGACCTCCTCGCGGCCCACCGCGCGGGCGTCGCGTTCGTGCGGTTCACCGGCCGGCCGCACCTCCCCGTGGCGGCCCGCCGGATCCGGTTCCCGCCGGTGCGCTACCCCGTCGTCCGGACCTGGAAGGAGCTCGCCGACCGGTTCGACGAGATCTGGCTCGCCGCCGCCGCGGCCCGGGACCGGGCGCTCAGGCGAGCGCATAGCGCGCGAGCCGGACCACGTCGGCGAGCGGGACCGCGAGCGACCGCTCGCTCGACCCGTCGAGCCACGTCGCCTCGAGGGCGCCGGAGCCGAACGACCCGAGCTCGCCGGCCTCGTGGGTGACCAGCCGGTTCGGCTCCCCTCGGTCGGCCCAGGCGAGGAGCAGGACGAGCGCCCCGACGGGGCCGCTATCGACCACGAGCCGGCGGGCGCCCCCGTCCCGACGCTCCTCGACCCGCGCCTCCTCGTCGTGGAGGTGGGCGATCCGGCAGGCGGGGTCCGGCTTCCGGACACCCTTGGCCCGGGGGGCCCCCCGCCAGACGATCCGCTCGCCGGCGGAGCGGAACCGGCCGAGCAGGCCGGGGTCGATGCCGAGGTCCGGGGGCATCAGGCGGCCCTCCGGCCCCGCCAGAGGCGGCAGTCGGGTCGAACCACGCACGGGCCGCAGACCGAGAGGTCGCGGTGCTTCGGGCAGTCGCCGGAGATGCCGGTGTGGCAGAGCACGAAGTCGTACTTGACCGGGTCGAGGGCGTCGACGAGCCGGAGCGCGGCGGTCACCTCTTCGACCGTCTTCCAGCTCCGCGTGCGCCGGGCGGTCAGCCCGAGATGGTAGGCGATCCAGTAGGTATGGAGGTCGAGCGGGATCCGCAGCTCCGAGGCCGGGACCGTCCGCCACACGCCGAGGTCGGGCGGGTCGGTCCGCACCATCCAGCGGACGAACAGCGTGAGACGCTTGCACGGGCTCGCGGCCCCGTCGAGGGGGCTCGGGAACAGGATCCGGTAGCCCGGCGGGGAGGTGGCGGCCTCCCCCCGGAGCGCGCCGGCGAGGGCGTCGAGGCCGTTCGCGAACCCGCCCGCCGAATGCCCGGCCGCGAACACGCTCTCGAGCGTTTGCCCCGAATCGTAGGTGGCTTTCAGGCACGCGGCGAGGTGCGCCATCTGGTCGCCGCGAATCCAGCGGTGGCGGAACCCCTGGAGGCGTCGGACCCTCTCCGCCGGTGGGGCCTCCACGAGGTGGCGGACGAGGTCGCCGTCGGCCCGCTCGAGGAGGTCGGCGAACGCCCCCCGGATCGCGGTCGTGTTGCCGATGGCGAGCGTGGCGGCGAAGATCCCCCCGACCTCGGCCGCCTTCGGGTCGGACCGGAACCGCTGGAGGCCCGAGACCGGGTCCTCCGCGACGGAGCGGGCGAACGGGAACCGGTCGTAGAGGGCGCGCAGGTGCTCGGGAAGCTCCGGCGTCGGCCGATGGGCCGCGGCCACAGCCGTCCGAGCGGGGGCGGGCCATAGGGTTGTCGCCGTCCGGGCCACGGGGTATGTAGCCGACCGCGCTCCGGAACCCGATGACGGCGGACGTCCTTCGACCGGGCATCGACGCCCGCTGGCTGGAGCGGGAGGCTCGCGCGTCCCCCGTGGAACACGCGTACGCGCTCTGGGACCTCGCCCAGGCGCCCGACCGCACTCGGTTCGTCTCCCTCGTTCGCGAGGACGTGACGCGAGCGTACGTGCTCCTGTGGCACGGGAACCCCGAGTCGGTCATCGCCCACTGGGTCGGCGAACCCGACCCGGCGATCTTGGCCGCCCTGCCGCCCCCCCCGTGCATCCTGCTCGTGCCGGAGGCGGCCGCCCCGATCGTCCGGGCCGCACGGCCCGGAGTTCCCGGGTTCGCGACCCGCATGATGGTTCGCTCGTCGACACGGGCACTTCCGGAACCCGCTCGGGGCGTCCGGAGGTTGACCGGACGAGACCGGGGGCTCCTCCCGAACGTCGTCGAACCGGGGTCGCCGTTCCACGCGGGCTACGCGCGGCTCGACCCCGACGTCGAGCCGGTCTGGGGCGCGTTCGACGGCGAGCGACTCGTCGGCGTCGCCCACGCTTCCGTCACGTTGCCGTTCGTCTGGGTCATCGCCGGGGTGTACACGCGTCCGGAGCACCGGGGTCGGGGGCTCGCCCAGTCGGTCACCGCGGCGGTCTGCCGGGCCGCCGAGGCGGGGGGCGCCGTGTCGACCCTGTTCGTCCGAGAGGAGAACCTGCCGGCGGTCCGGGCGTACGAACGTCTCGGCTTCGAGGGCGTGGGCCGAAAGTATTGGTTCGAGCAGCCCGGTTCGGCGGTCGCCTGATCGGCCGGACGGCGCCCAACCCGAGTGCCGGGACGGCCTCGGGCCCCGTGGTCCTGCCGTCGGAACTACGAAACACCGCAATGCAGTGAATAATACTGCCACCAGACTACAAACTCCTAAGTATCAGGGATCCATGTCGCCCGCATGCGACGGATTCTTCCCGCCCTGATCGCCTCGGGAGGCGCGGTACTCGTGATCGCGTTGCTCCTGGCGCCGAGCGCGCTCGCCTTCACGTACGGCAACAACACCTGGCCGTACCCGCCGGCCGGGCTCCAATCGAAAGGGACCGATTCGATGCACTGCGGGATGTACTCGTGGTCCGGAGTCCCTCCCTACCAAACCGGCTACTTCTACTCGGGCGTTGGGTCCGCGGCGTTGTGCCCTCACGACGTCGTGACGGCGTTCCAAAAGGGTTCCTGGACCCTCGGTCCGGCCTACTTCAGCGGACCGACCACCTTGCAGATCACGGCCAACGTCTACGGCCACGCGTACCTCGACTCGGTCTGTCCGAACGGGGGCGGCGGCGACTCCGCGCTCTGGGTGAATCTCACCGCGAATTTCCAGAACGCCGCGACGGGCGTGAATTACTCCGCGACCGACTACGTGCTCCAGAACGTGGCGTACGACTACACGTCCTGCTCACTCGGCGTCGTCAGTGTGCCGATCGCGTATCGGGGGACGACCGCCTCGTGGAATCCGTTCCTCCCAGCGGCCAACTACTACGTCTGGGTCAACGTGGCCATCAACACCGTCGCCTACGCCGGGCTGGAGTCCGGGGGTTGGTCCTCCGCCTGCGCGGAGATGCCCTACACGGTCCTGAACTCGCCGTACTGCGTCGCCGGCGCGGCCGGCCCAACGAGCGTTTCGAACGTGTACGTCGTTTGAGGGTTCCGGTTCGGGGAGCTCCCCTCGGCCGCCCGGCCGGGGGGTCGTCGGCGCGGGTCGCTTCGGATAGGCCCTCGCCGTCCAACGGCTTTTCGTCCCCTTCGGCCTCCGGCGCTCGGGATGAAGAGCAACGCCGCGGCGGCCGCCGCCTTCCAGGAGATCGCCGACCTCCTCGACGTCCTCGGTGAGAAGTTCAAGCCGGAGGCGTACCGCCGCGCCGCCCGGTCCCTCGAGTCGCTCACGGAGGACCTCGCGGCCGTCGCGACCCGCGACCAGCTCCGGACGATCCCCGGCGTCGGCGAAGCGATCGAGGAGAAGATCCGCGAGTTCCTGCGCGACGGGACGATCCCGTACCTCGAGAAGCTCCGGTCGGAGGTGCCGTCGGGGGTGGTCGCGATGATGCGGTCGCCGGGGCTCGGTCCGAAAACCGCGCGGAAGTTCTGGACCGACCTCGGGGTCGACAGCCCCGCGGCGCTCCTCCAGGCGATCGACGCCGGTCGTCTCGAGGGGGTCAAAGGGTTCGGCCCGACGAAGATCGCGAAGATCCGGGCCGGCGTCGCGGCGGCCCCGACCGAGGGCGGCCGCCGGCCGATCCTCGCCGCGGCGCTCCTCGCCGAGGAGATCGTCGCCAAGCTTCGCGCTCGCTCCCCGGTCACGCAGATCGAGCTCGCCGGGAGCTTCCGCCGGCGCCGGGAGACCGTCGGCGACCTCGACATCCTCGTCACGAGCGCGGAGCCCGAGCGGGTGATGGAGGCGTTCGGGGCGCTCGAGGGAGCCACGGTCGTCCTTCGCGGCCCGACGAAAGAGACGATCCGGACCGCCGACGGCTTCCAGGTCGACCTGCGAGTACTCGCGCCGGAGTCGTTCGGGGCGGCGCTTCAGTACTTCACGGGTTCGAAGGACCACAACGTCCTCACGCGGTCGATCGCCCGGGACAAGGGGCTGAAGATCAACGAGTACTTCGTCGTCCACGGCGAGGAGCGCCTGCCGAGCGCGACCGAGGAGGAAGTGTACCGGGCGATCGACCTCCCGTGGATCCCGCCAGAGATCCGGGAGGCCCGCGGCGAGATCGAGGCGGCCCGGGCCGGCACGTTGCCGACCCTCCTGGAACCCCGGGATCTCGTCGGGGAGTTCCATCTCCACGTCGCCGCCTCCGAGACGACGAAGCGGCTCGAGGAGATCGCCGAGACGGGCGGGCGAGCCGGCCTTAGGACCATCGGACTCATCCCGGCGTCCGAGGAGGAGCTGGCCCGGCTCACCGAGTGGGCGAAGGGGCGGGCGCATCCGTCGGTCCTCGTCGGCTGGGAGTCGCCGCTCGGCGACCCGGGGCCTTCCGGACCCATCCTACCGGCGTTCCACATCGGGTCCGCCCGCGGCCTCGAACCGCCGTCGACGCCGCCTCGCGCCCTTCCTCGACCGGGCTGGGTCGGCCACTTCGGGAGCGACCCGGAGACGCCTCAGGGACCGGACCGGCTCGCCGGCTGGGTCCGGTGGGCCGCGTCGGCCCACGTTCCGCTCGAGGTGACGTCGTCGCCGGGGTACGACGGCCTCGATGCGGTCTCCGCCCGCCGGCTCGTCGAGAGCGGCGGCTCCGTCGTCGTCTCGGAGCTCGGGGTCGGCGCCGAACGGGCTCGCGCGCTCGCGGTCGGTACCGCCCGGCGGGCGTGGATCACGAAGGCGAGCGTGCTCAACGCGACGACGTGGCCGCCCGGACCCGGTCGGACGCCGCGCGAGTAACCGACGTCATCGGTCCGCGGCCGCTCGAAACGGTCGTGCCGCTCGCCCTCGCGAAGCAGGCGGGACAGGTGTGGGCTCCGCCGCCCTCCCGGGTCCGCCAGTAGCACGTCGCGCACAGGGGACGGCCGCACCCCCAGCAGAGCGGGTCGGTCGCCCCGCCCGGGAGCCCGGTCCCGCAGCCGGTGCAGGCCCGGCGCGGAGCCGCGGCGTCCGGGCTCGGGGGTTCCGGGGGTCGCGGGCCGGCGACGGAGGCCATCGACGACCGCACGGCGGGAGATTCGGGCGAACTCGGGTGGCCGAACTCGGGATACTGGAGCGCGAGGACCTTCTCGCGGAGCCGCTCGACCTCGTGTTCGAGCGATTCGAGGGACGGGTACGACAGGTCGTCCTCGACCGGCCCGGACCGGGCGCTCGGACCGTCGTCGGGGGGCCGGACGGCCGCGAACGGGAGCGACATCCCGGAGCCGGCGCCCTCGTCCCAGGGCGCGAACCCCATCGCCTCGGCGGCCGCGGCGTGGGGCGGTCCTTCGAACTGGGCGGCGATCGACGACGAGACGGAGAATCGGGTGGTCGCTCGGGATGGCGACGGGAGCCACTCGGAGGGGGAGTCGTCGCCCGAGCCGGCTCGGCGCGGCGCGGGAACCTTCGACTCGGCCGGGCCCGAGGGGTTGGCGGCCACCGCGGTCGAAGGCGGGGGTTCGCTCGGTCGGGGGGCCGGGTCGGTGAGGAACGTGGCGAGCAGGGCGCCGAGGAGGACGAGCAGTCCGACACCGACGAACCAGAGATCGACCTCGGTCCCGTTGGCGGCGGACCGCAGGCCGCCGACCAGTAGGAGGGTCAGTCCGACGAGAAGTAGCGCGAGGCCCGCCACGGTGGCGGGGAGCAACGGGGTCCGCCGATGGTCCGAGGCAGGCATCGGGTCAACAGCCGCCGATTCCGCTTCTGGGGTAAGTAACTACGCCAGCAGTGGCACCGGGGACCGCCGGTGCGAGTGGAACCGTCGGTTCTTATGGGCCGGGAGGGCCGCGGACGACGTGGCGACCCGGCGGGCGTACGCGCCCCGGACGGTGCTCCGGCCCCCCCGGCGAGACCCCGAACCGGCGACCGCCCGACGGCGCTCGCACGCCGCCGTCCCGGTCGCGATCGCCGTCGTGGCGGTCGGGCTCGTGCTCGGCACCTACTCGCTCCTCCTGCTCGTCCTCCTCGGACTGATGCTCGTGGGCGCCTCGCTTTCGTTCCTCTCGACCCGGGTGAACCCGCTCTCGGTCGGGTTCTACCTGCCGGTCAAGCCGTCCTGGACGGCGATCGGGGTCGTGGCGCTCGGCGGGGTCGTGCTGCTCGCCGCGGTGTACCTCTACTGGGTCCACGGGATCGGCGAGATCGTCCCGGGGGTCCACGCCCCGAAGCCGTAGCGGCCGAGATCAGGACGCGATCATCCGCTCGAGCGCCCGCCGGGCCTTCGCCGCCGTCTCCGGCGGGACATCGATCACGTAGCGGGTCAGGGCGAGCGAGTCGCGGACGTCCGCGAGGTCGATCTCCTTCATGAACGGGCAGATCGCCCCCTCGCTGAGCGGCGTGAACTTGGTGGTGGGGTTCAGCTTCCGCATTCGATGGAGGATGCCGACCTCCGTCGCGACCAGCACCTCGGGGGCTTTGGTCTCCTCCGCGAACCGCACCATCCCGTCGGTCGACAGGATCCGGTCGACGTGCTCCATCGCCTGCGTCGAGCATCCGCACTCCGGATGCGCCAGGATCGGGGCGCCGGGGTGGGCGGCCCGGGCGCGGTCGAGGTCGTCGGGGCGGAGCCGGGCGTGGACGGGGCAGTCGCCCATCCACAGGTGGATCTTCCGGCCGGTCCGCTTGCGGACGTACTCCCCGAGGAACACGTCGGGCAGGAACAGGATCTCCTGGTCCGCCGGGATCATCCGGACGATCGCTTCCGCGTTCGAGCTCGTGCAGCAGTAGTCGGCCTCCGCCTTCACCTCGGCGGACGTGTTGATGTACGCCACGACGACGGCGCCCGGATGCTCGGCCTTCCAGGTCCTCAGCTGATCGGCCGTGATCGAATCGGCGAGGCCGCAGCCGGCCCGGGGGTCGGGGAGGAGGACGGTCTTCGCCGGGTTCAGGATCTTCGCCGTCTCCGCCATGAACCGGACCCCGGCGAACACGAGGAGCGCGCGGTCGGACTCGACCGCCTTCCGGGACAGGTAGAGCGAGTCGCCGACGAAGTCGGCCACGTCCTGGACCTCGGGCCGCTGGTAGTTGTGGGCGAGGATGACCGCGTGGCGCTCGTCCCGGAGCGCGCGGATCTCGGCCTCGAGCGACATGGTGGGCAGCCTCCCACCCGTACGAGGGGGCCCGCGTTGATAAGCGGACGCTGGCGCCCCGGCTACCGTCGGACGGGGGTCAGCGTCAGGTGGAACGGCAACGCCGGCGCGGAGTGCGTGACCGCTCCGAGGCTGAGTGCGTCCGCCCCCGTCCTCCGGTAGGTCCGGGCGTTTTCCGGGGTGATCCCCCCGGAGAGCTCGACGTGGACGCTCCGGCGGACGCCGGCCCGTCCGAGCCCCCGCACGAGCGACGTCGCCGCCGCGGGCGTGGCGTTGTCGATGAGGAGCGCGTCGGCGCCGGCGCGGACCGCCGCGAGCGCCTGCGGTAGGGTCCGGACCTCCACCTGGACGCGCCGGTCCCCCGCGTTCGCCTTCGCTCGCCGGACCGCGGTCGCGAGCGGTACGAGGGCGAGATGGTTGTTCTTCAGGAGGAGGCCGTCGGAGAGGTCCCTTCGGTGGGGCCGGCCCCCGCCGTGGACGACGGCGCGCTTCTCGAGGTCCCGCAGCCCGGGGAGGGTCTTGCGGGTCGCCCAGATCTCCGGTCCCGAAGGGCCGACGGCGCGGCGCGCGGCCGCGGTCGCGGTCGCGACCCCCGAGAGGTGCATCAGCGCGTTTAGGACCGTTCGCTCGACCGCGAGGATCGCCCGGGCGGACCCCCGAAGCTCCAGGACGAGGTCGCCGGGGCGAACGCGATCTCCTTCCGAGAACCGGGTCCGGGCGGTGAGGCCGGCCACCGCCGCGATCGCTTCGGCGAGCGCCAGGCCCGAGAGGACGCCGGGCGCCTGGGCGTTCACCCGGCCGACCCCCCGGAGGTCCCGGGGGACGACCGAGGCGGTCGTGATGTCGCGCCGCCAGCGGTCCTCGTCGAGAAGGGAGCGGGCGAGCCTCCCCAGCGGTTCGGAGTCCGACCGGACCCGGCCGCTACCCGGCGTGGTCCCCGCCCTCCCGGACGATGTCGCGCAGCTTGCGGAAGTCGTCGGCGAGGTCCGGGCGGAACCGGACGACGTCGCCTTTCTCGAGCTGGGCGGTCCGGGTCCGCGCGGTCGCGAGGTCCCCCTTTCCGACCGCCACCTCCGCGAGCCTCAGGACGACCTCGAGCTCGTCGGCCCGGAGCCGGAGCTCGCGGACGATCCGGTACGCCTCGAGGAGCGGGAGCTCCGCCTCCGCGAACTCCTTCCGGTCCCGCCGGATCTTCGCCTCGGTGATGTACGCCTGGACCAGACCGAACCGGTCGCCGATCCGGCCGAGGATCTCGCGCGCCCGGTCGTTCGCGCTCTCCGCCTCGGCGAGGTTCCCGCGCTCGCGTTCGACGTCGCCGATGTTGAACAGCGCCCAGCCGACGCGGCGG
>DASYOF010000298.1:0-3742 GCA_036007995.1 Thermoplasmata archaeon | reverse complement strand
GGGGGGTTCCTCGCCGACCGCGTCGGACGCCGGCGGCTCTACCTCGTCGCCCTCCTCCTCGAGGGCACCGCGCTCGGCGCGGGGGGGTTCGCGATGGCGGCCCACTCGTTCGTCGGCGTGATCGCCGCCGGCGGGCTCTCGGGGGTGGGCGGCAGCATCGCCGGCCCCGCGCTCACGGCCTACGTCAGCGATTTCGCCGAAGGACCGGCGAGGACCCGGGCGTACACGTGGCTCCGCGTCGGGTGGAACGTCGGCTTCGCGCTCGGAACGGCGGTCGGCGGCATCCTGCTCGTGTTCTTCGGATTCGCCCCGGTCGCCTGGGCGGCGAGCGGCGCGACGCTCGTCGGGGCGACGTACCTCGCTCTCGCCCTCGCCGCCTCCCCCTACGACGTCCGGCTCGCGACGCTCGCGGCGGCGGGGACTCCGGCCGGAACCGCGGTCCCGGGGGTCCGCCCCGGTACGGTCCGGGAGAGTCTTCGGATCCTGCGGCGCGACAGCGCGTTCCTCCTGTTCTGCCTCGCCTTCGCCCTCGCCGACGTCACCACGAACCAGTGGAACGTGACGTTCTCCCTGTTCGTCTCCGGCCCGCTCCATCTGCCGTACTCCTACCTCGGCCTCGGGTTCGCCGTGAACGGCCTCGTCGTCGTCTTCGGCCAGGTCCCGATCACCGAGCTCTCGATCGGCCGGCGCCACACGACCCTCGCCATCGCCGGGGTCGTGGCGTACGTCGTCGCGTTCCTCGCGCTCGGGTTCGACGCCTTCGCGCCGGTCGCCGTCGTGGCCGTGTTCTTCGCGGCCGTCGTGGTGTTGACGATCGGCGAGAACCTCACGTCGATCCCGTTCAACACGCTCCCCTCGAACGCGGCTCCTCCGACGGAGGTCGGCGCGTACAACGGCGTGTTCGGGACGATCGGCGGGATCGGAGCGCTCCTCGCGACGGTCGTCGGGGGGGTCGCGCTCGCGACGATCCACGACCCGCTCCTGTTGTGGGTGGTGCTCTGCGCCCCCGCCGTCCCGGCGATCCTCCTGTTCTGGCACGCCGGCGGGCGGCTGCCTACGCGGTCGAACCGAGCGTGAGCGCCGGCAGGGGAACGCCGAGGCGGGTGGTCCGAAGGGAGAGGGAGTTCGTGACCACGGACGTCGACGACAGGGCCATGGCGAGCGCCCCGACGATCGGGAGCACCGAGTAGACGCCGAAGCCGAACGCCGGGACGAGCGCTCCCGCCGCGATCGGCAGGAGCACGAGGTTGTACCCGACCGCCCAGGTCAGATTCTGTCGGACCTTCCGAACGGTCGCCCGGGCGATCTCGACGGCCGCCGGTACGCCGGCGAACTCCCCGCGGAGGAGGAGGACCCCGCCCGCCTCGCGGGCGACCTCCGTCCCGGTCCCGATGGCGATGCCCACGTCCGCGGCGAGCAAGGCGGCCGCGTCGTTGACCCCGTCCCCGACGAACCCGACCACTCGACCCTCCGATCGCCGTCGCCGGACGAGCTCCCGCTTCGCCGAGGGCGACTCGCCCGCGTGCACGGTCGGGATCCCCGCAGCGGTCGCCGCGGCCCGAGCGGCGCCCGGCCGGTCGCCCGTGACGAGCTCGACGACAATCCCGCGGTCGAGGAGCGCGCGGACCGCCGCGGGGACCCCGGGGGCCACCGAGTCCGAGAACGTGATCGCTCCGAGAAGCTCCTCGCCCCGACGGACGAACGACACGCTCTCGCCGAGCTGGTCCGCGCTATCGAGCAGCGGAGCGGCCCACGGCTCGGTCGACGGGTCCCCCGACGGCCATCGACCGAACGAGCACTCCGCGCCGGCCATCCGACCGACGCTTCCGGTTCCGGGTTCGACCCGGATCTCCCCGACGACGGGCCGGACGACGCGCTGCTCGTCCGCGTAGCGCACCGTGGCGTTCGAGAACGGGTGGCCCGCGCCCAGCGAGAGCGCCGCCGCGAGACCGAGAACCTCCGCCGCGTCATGCCCCGGCGCCGCAACGACCCGGCGCACCGACGGTCGGCCGACGGTGACCGTGCCGGTCTTGTCGACGAGCAGACAGTCGACGCGGGCGAGGGCGCCGATCGTCTCCTCGCCGCGGAACAGGATGCCCGATTCGGCCGCCCGCCCCGCTCCCACCGCGATCGCGGCGGGGGTCGCGATCCCGAAGGCGCACGGGCACGCGGTGATCGCCACGGTGACGAAGATCAGGACCGCCACGGGGAGAGGAGCGTGTCCGACCACGGCCCAGGCGGTCGCCGCGAGGATCGCCAAGGCGAGGACCGCCGGGGCGAAGCCGGCCGCGATCCGGTCGGCGAGGCGCCGAAGCGGCATCCGATTGGATTCCGCCTCGGTCACGAGGCGCCCGACTTCTCCGAGGAACGACGACGCGCCCACGGCGGTCACGGAGATGTCGACGAGCCCCTCGCCGTTGCGGCTCCCCGCCACCACCCGGTCGCCCGGCCCTTTCGGAACCGGTGCGCTCTCCCCCGTGACGACGGACTCGTCCGCCCACGACCGCCCCTCGACGATCGAACCGTCCGCCGGGAACCGATCGTGGGGGCGGACCCGGAGACGGTCGCCCTCGGCCACGAGGTCGAGCGGCACGGCCACCTCGGTCCCGCTCTCGATACGGGTCGCCCGGACGGGCACCAGCTCGCGCAGCGCCCGGAGCACCGACGAGGCCCGGAACCGGGTCCGCTGCTCGAGATAGTTGCCGGTGAGGATGAGCGCGAGGATGAGCGACGAGGCGTCGAAGTAGAGCGCCGGCGGGAGACGGCCCGGGGCGAGGACGACGGCCGCACTGTACGCGAACGCCGACGTGGTCGCCACCGCGACGAGGAGGTCCATGTTCCCGACCCGGCTGCGGATCGCGTCCCAGGTTCCCCGATAGAACGGTCGCCCGGCGTACCCCTGGACCGCCGCCGCCGCCACGAGGGCCGCCCAGGGCCACGCGGGGAACGGAGCCGAGTAGGTGAGGAACGCCACGACCGCGGCGAGCGGCCACGCGACGGCGAGCTCCCGAGCGAGTCGGGCGCGGTGCGCCTCCGGTTGCGCGAACGATTCCCGGCACGATTCGGCGCAGAAGTAGTAGGTCCGGTTCTCCCGCTCGAGAGTGATCGTGGCGGTCCTCGGGTCGACGAACATGCCGCAGACGGGGTCGGTCGCCATCGCGCCCCGGCGGCGGAAGGAGCGGGGGACTACCGGCGGGCCGAGGTCTTCGACGCGCGCCGGCGCTCGTACTCCTTCTGGCAGCCGGACGCGCAGAAGTAGACGGTCTCGCCGTCGTACGTGCCCTTGGCGGCGGCCTTCTCCGAGTCGATCGTCATCCCGCACACCGGGTCCTTCACCTTCATCGTTCGGCCTCGCCGGACGAGCCGGGGTCAGTACATGACCGCTCGGTGGTGCGCCCGCCAGCGGCCGACCGAAGCGCAAACGGGTTAATCCCGGCTCGTCCTCGACCCACCGTGGTGGCCTCACTGTCGCCGGAGGATGTCGCCGAGAAGCTTCGAGAGCGTCCGGAGGAGTATACGCTCCTCGACGTCCGGGAGCCGGACGAACGGGAGGTCGCCGCGATCGAGCCGTCGCTCCACGTGCCGATGAACGACGTGCCGCGCCGGCTCGCCGAGATCCCGAAGGACACGAAGCTCATCATCTACTGCCACCACGGCAGCCGGTCGATGATGGTGGCGGGCTACCTCGTCGGCGCGGGGTACGCGTCGGTCGCGAACCTCGATGGCGGGATCGATGCCTGGT
>DASYOF010000297.1:0-2290 GCA_036007995.1 Thermoplasmata archaeon | reverse complement strand
ATGCCGTCGACGTAGCGCTCGGCGCCGAGCGCGTCCGAGCTGATCTCGCCGACCCGGTGGTACGGCGCGCTCCGCCCCTCGCCCGCCGCGGCGGCCGTCTCGATCCGTTCCTCGACCTCCCGCTCCACTTCGAGGCCGTCGGCGGCGATGCACTTGATCCCATTGAACTCGGGCGGATTGTGGGAGGCGGTCAGGATCACCCCCATCTGGGCGCCGAGCCGGGTGACGTTGTACTGTACGGCCGGCGTCGGCAGCAGACCGACCTCGATCACCCGGTGCCCCCCGAGCGCGAGCGTCGCGCTCATGAGTCGCGCGAGAGCGGGGCTCGACGTCCGGCCGTCCCAGCCGACCACGATCGGACGCCCCGGCTCGGCGACCTTCGCGAGTCCGTAGGCCACCGAGGTCACGAACGGCGCCGTGAGCTTCGTGCCGACGACCTCACGAATGCCATTCGTCCCGAACAGTCGCACGACCGTCCCGGGGACGAAAGAAGCTCTTAACCCTGCGCCGGGCGGTCGCGTCCCGTGGTGGCCGGGGCCCCGAGCGAGCGGACCGGCCCCCCGCGGTGGGTCGCGGACGAAATGCTCGGTCGGCTCGCTCGCTACCTCCGATTCCTCGGCCAGGACACGCTGTACGTTCGGGGCTTGGACGACGGTGCAGTTCAACGTCTGGCCGCCGCCGATCACCGGACGCTGCTGACCCGGGACCGGGACCTCGCCGGGCGCTCGGACGGCGCGATCCTGCTCCGGTCGGTCGACATCGTCGAGCAGCTCCGCGAGCTCCGCCGAGCCTACCCGGGTCTGCCCCGGGACGTGACGCTCGACCGGTGCCCGGAATGCAACGCGCTCCTCCGACCCTGGTCCGCCCCGGACGATCCGACCGCTTGGCCCCCGGACGTCCCCCGACCGCCGAAGGGACCGCCACCCGCGGTCCGGGAGTGCCCGGATTGCGGACGACGGTACTGGGAAGGGAGCCATACGCCCCGAATCCGGGCGGTGGTGGAAGCCGCCTGGAACGGGATGGAGCCTTCATGATCGAGCTCTGGGTGGAGCTGAGCCAGGAGAACCTCCCGCTCGCGGAGCTGGAGGTCGACTCGGCCCTCGAGGCGATCGGCGGCCGACGGTCCTCCGACGGTGTCCTTCCGACCGTCGTCTTGATTGAGGTCGAGCGGGAGACCGATGGGGCGGCGCTCGCGGGTCGCCTGGCGCTCGCCCGTCGGGTGCTTCGGAAGTGGCCCGAACGGACCACGGGCGGCATCGCGGACCGACTCCGCCGGGAGATCCGGACCGGCGACCGCGCGTCGTTCCGCCGGCTGGCGAGCCCTGGGTCGAGGCCGCTCGACCCGGCGGTCGGACAATGGGCCGAGCAGGTCCAGTCAGCGGGCGGCGGGATCGACCTCGAGTCGCCCACGCGCCGATTCCGATTCGCTCCGGACGGTGCGGGAGGCTGGCAGTTCGGCGAGGACGTGGCCGACGTCGACCGCCGGTCGTTCGACCGGCGCCGGATGCCGACCCTCCCGTACCGACGACCGGTCAGCCTCGCCCCGCGGCTCGGCCGCGTCGCCGCCAACCTCGCCCGCCTCCGCTCTGGCGACCGCGTCGTGGACCCGTTCGTCGGCACGGGAGCGCTGGCGATCGAGTGCGCCCTGCTCGGCGCGCGGGTGACCGGGATCGATACCGATGCGAAGATGGCGAAAGGCGCCCTCGCGAACTTTGAGCACCTCGGGGTGGTCGCCGAGTCGATCGTCGTCGCCGATGCGGAGGCCGTGGCTCCGGAGGGCGTCTACGACGCCATCGTCACCGACCCGCCGTACGGTCGCGCCTCGCCGACGGGCGGCGAGGATGCGGACCGCCTCACTCGGCGGGTGGTCACCCATTGGGCGGCGGCCGTCCGACCCGGCGGGCGGGTCGTCGTCATCCAGCCGGGGGGCGCGGACGCCTTGGGAGCTCCCTGGCACCGACGGGCGGCGATCCCCGACCGGGTGCACCGGTCGCTCACGCGCGAGTTCCGGGTGTACGAACGCGAGCCCGGCCCCCTCTGAGGGTCGCCCGCGGCGAGCGGCCGGTTACTGCATCGAGACGCTGAGCGTCTGGGTCGAGCCCGATTGGTCGGGGCACAGTTCGAGGACGGTCAATTGGACGACGACCGAGGCCTGCTGAGGGTTCCGGTAGGTCAGGGAGAAAGTGCCGCCCGCGCTGGCGTTGACGGCGGAGTACTCCGACGAAGGGACGGTGAACGAACCGGTGCCCGTGAACACGGTCGTGTTGCCGTTCGGCAACAGGACCTGCCA
>DASYOF010000296.1:0-3485 GCA_036007995.1 Thermoplasmata archaeon | reverse complement strand
CAGCGGCGGGTCCACCCCACTGCCCCTCTATCGCCGCCTCGCCACCCACGATCGGTCCGCCTTCCCCTGGAAGGAGTCCGAGATCTTCTTCGCGGACGAGCGGTGCGTGAGCCCGCGCGACCCCCGGAGCAACTTCCGAGGCGCCTGGGAGTCGTTGCTGGCCCACGTTCCGGTGACCCGACGCCGCATCCACCGGCTCCGGGGCGAGCTTTCTCCCGCGACCGAGGCGGCCCGGCGATACGCGCGGGCGATCGGACCGACCGGCGGCTCCGGGGACGAGCCGAGGTTCGACGTGGTCCTCCTCGGCCTCGGTCCGGACGGGCATACCGCCTCGCTGTTTCCGAGCGCCCCCGCGCTCCGGGAGCGGCGCCGCCCCGTCGTGGCGGTGTCCCGGGCCGGCCAGCCGCCGTTCGTGCCTCGCCTGACGATGACCCTGCCGGCGCTCGCCTCGTCCCGTCAGGTGTGGTTCCTGGTCTCCGGTGCGGAGAAGGCGACCGTCGTCGCGAAAACGCTCGCGGCCGGCCCGGCCGGGTCCGAGGCGCTCCCCGCGAGTCTCGTGCGGAGCCGAGGGACCGTCGCGTGGTACCTCGACCGCCCGGCCGCGGCGGACCTCGGCACCACGTACTAGGAGTCGTCACCCGCCCGGACGATCCGATGCCGGTGTTCGGGGCGCCGTGGAGCGCCGCCCCGAAGCTCGCTCAGGCGCGACGACGACCCCGGGGGGCCGGAGTCGGTTTCCAGAGTCGCAAGCCGCCGGTGATCGCGTTGAGATTGTTGCCCGGCCGAGCGCCGGGAGGCATGGCCTTCAGCTTTCGCACGTTGCCACCGCCCAGGACGACGTAGTCCGGTTCGAGGGCCGCGGACAGCGACCCGACCATCTCGAAGATCTCCTTCTGCCACTTCTTCCGTCGGAGACGGAGCCGGGCCTTCTCCCCGACCAGGTCCTCGTAGGTCTTCCCCTTCTTCCACGGAAGGTGCCCGAGCTCCATCGGCTCGAGCTCCCCGTCCACCACCATCGCGGAGCCGAGGCCGGTCCCGAGGCCGAGGAACAGCATCCGGCCTCCGCGGTAGCTCCCGAGCGCCTGCATCGCGGCGTCGTTCACGATCCGCACCGGCCGTCCGAGCGCCTTGCGGAAATCGAACCCGACCCACCCGGACCCGAGGTTGTGTGGCTCGCGGAGGATGCGGCCGTGGACCACGACGCCGGGGTAGCCGATCGCGACCGCGTCGAACGGATGGCCCCGCACCGCCCGTTTCACCCGCCGCACCATCGGGCCGGGCCGCAGGGACGGCCCGCTCGGGATCTGCCATTCCGGTCCCTTGCGCGAGAACGCCGCGTGAACGTGAGTACCGCCGATATCGAGCACGAGGATCCGCGCCGGAACCCGCGGCCGCTTCGATGCCGCCATCGCTCGTCGGACAGCCCCCGGAGTCGATGAAGGCTTGGCCTCGCCGAATCGCCGCGGTTGGGCGGGACGGAACCGCCCGGCGGCCCGGGTGTCTCGTCAGAATCGGGCGATACTGCCCGTGGAGAGCGCGCGACGCTCGAACGTGTTCCAGAGCGCCATCGAGAGGCCGATGCTTACGAGGCCGCAGATGCCCACGTACCCCCAGAGCTGGAGCATGGTGGCGAGCGGGGCTCCCGAGAGGCCGGCCCGGACCGCCGCGATCCCCCACGTGAGGGGGAGCGCGTCCCCGAGGTACTGGAGGGGGACGGGGAGCACGCTGAGCGGGAAGTTCGCCCCCGAAAGCAGCAATCCGAGGAACAGGAAGATGTTCCCGAGGATGATCGACGTCCGGAGGTAGAGGGCGACTCCCCCGAGGAGAAGTCCGAACCCGACCATCGCGAACGCGGTCAGGACAATGGAGACGGCCAGAGCGCCCACGTTGCCGCTCGCGAACGGCACGTGGAAGAGGACGACCGCATAGACGATCGCCACCGCGACCGTGGCGAGGGAGCACAGCACCGGGATCAGTCCGCGCCCGAAGTAGAGCGCAAATCGGTTCGCGGGGGAGACCAGCAGGTGCTCCATCGTGCCGGCTTCCTTCTCGTTGTCGGTGGTCTGGCAGACCGAGAACACCGAGGAGTACGTGACCGTCGCGACGGCGTTGCCGACCACGACGAAGGCGACCCCGCCCGGGGTGCCGGAGAGGCTCGCGACGAAGGCGAAGAACGCCATCTGGGTGACCGGGATGATGAAGATCGTCCCGAGGACGAAGTCGAGCCGCATGAAGCCGAGGCTCGTCCTCGGAGCGAAGATGGCGTTCACCCAGAACGTCCGGGTGAACGAAGGTCGCAGCGCGCTGGCGGTCGTCATCGCGCGTGCCTACCAGTCGTTCAGGTCGCCGGCTTCGAGGACGTGCCGTTCGACGCGGTGGAAGACGGTGCCGGCGATCGCGAGGTACAGGACCGTCGTCCCGACCGCGCCGGCCATGTCCCACCAGAATCCCCAGGAGAACCCTTGGTAGCCGGGGATGGCGAGGTACCGGAGCGCGTCGAGCGCCCACGTGGGCGGAAGAATGAGCGAGATCGGGTTCGACCAGAACGGAAGCAGGACGACCGGGAACATGCAGCCCGTCCCGATGTAGAACGCGAACTCCCCGACGTTCTGGATGAAGCCCGCGTAGCGCGTGTAGACGTACGCCGCGGCGAAGACGACCCCGACGGCCGCCAGCGTGACGATGACGAACGCGAACATCAAGAAGAACAGGAGCGGGTTCTGGAGCGGGATCGGGTGGCCGTAGGTGATCGCGACCACGACGAAGACGATCGCGCCGCCGAACAGGCCGGCGACCGTGTTCCAGATGACCCGACCGGCGACGACGTAGACGTACGGCGTGGGCGCGGTGAGCGTGGGCTCGAGGGTGCCGAGGTGCCGGTCCTGCCCCGTGGCCCACCCGCTGCCGTAGAGGGTCTGGCCCCACATGCTCATCATGCCCGCCCCCAGGATCGCGTAGAGGACGAACCACGGTCCCGCGCCGGTGAACAGCTCGTACGAGACGAGCCCGAACACCACCGGCGCGATGAGGCTCGGAACGAGCCATTGCGGGTCCGCCAGGAACGTCAGCACCGACAGCCGCAGGACCGCCAACAGCGACGTGGACCGGGAATAGGTGGGTGCGCCCATCGGCTAGCTCGCCTCCTCCTCGACGAGGTCGAGGTAGATGTCTTCGAGGGAGGTCCGACGCTCCCGCACGGCGAGTTCCGGGTGGTTCACGAGCTGCCCCCGGACCGCCTCGAGCGTGAGCTCGTTCGTCCGGACGCGCATGGTCAGCCGGAGGAGCGGCCCGAACTCCTCGCTCATCACCCGCGACACCCCCGGTAGCGCGTTGAGGCGCCCCAGCTCGCCGTCATCGAAGCCGTACGCCTCGACCTCGATGGTCCGGTCGCCGCCGACCAGTTTCCGTAGGCCGGCGACGGTGTCGCGGGCCACGATCCGGCCGCGGCTGAGGACCGCAATCCGCTGGCAGAGCTCCTCCGCCTC
>DASYOF010000295.1:0-2628 GCA_036007995.1 Thermoplasmata archaeon | reverse complement strand
GCCGGCTACCTGCCGGTCCACTCGACGTCGACGCCGGTCGGCTCGACGCTCGTCTACACCGCATCCGCGGTCTCGAACGGGGGCGGGTTCTTCAACGTCACCGCGGCCCCCGACGTCTCGGTCCGGTTCGACATCGGCCCGGGGAACGACTACAACAACACGACGTTCTACGCGCCCGTGAACTTCAGCGCCACGAGCGCGTACCACTCCTCGACGTTCGTCCCCCAGAACCTGACGATCGACCACTGGGGGTACGTTTCGTCGACGCAGGTGAACTACTCGCAGTTCCCGGCGACGATGACCGTCATCGACCCGGTGAAGAACCTGCCGCTCCCGAACGTCAACGTCGTCGTCTCGACCTCGCAGGACGCGCAGGCCACGACGACCCCGCTCTCCACCAGCAACGTCGGTGGGGAGTTCTTCGTCGACGCCCCGCCGGGCTACGTCTGGGCGAACTACAGCCGCGCGGTGTACGAGCCGAACGCGACCCGCCTGCACGTGCGCGCCGGCGAGGTCACGACCGTGCCGACCGTCAACCTGACCGGGGACGGCGTCATCGCCGCCGTCATCGTTTCGGAGCCGGGCAACGTCCCGGTCGTCGGCGCGAACATCACCGACTGCCTCGGCGGCCAGCGGCTGTGCGGGTTCGCGCAGACGAACGGCACGGGGGTGTTCTGGGTGAACGCGACGCCCGGACTCAACTTCCTGAACGTCACGGCGAACGGGTTCATCTCGCCGGGTCCGACGCTCGCCAACGTCTGCTCGGACTGCTACGTCGGGCTCACCCCGATCCCCGTGTTCCAGCCGGCGTACATCTCCGGGGTCGTGCTCGGCCTCCCGGCCGGGTTCCCGATCGTCGGGGCGAACGTGAGCGCGTGTTCGCCGATCGGAGGCAGCCCGACGGGGCCGTGCCTCTATTCCGTCCAGTCGACGCGGTCGGGCAGCTTCCTCCTCGTCGTCCCGGCCGGCCAGTACGTCATCTCGGTCGCCGCGACGAACTACAACTCGACGTACCTCCAGATCCACGTCCACGCCGGGCAGCACGTCTCGGTCGGGAGCGTCTTCCTGGAGTCGTACGGGTCGCTCAGCGGCGCCGTGTACGATAACGCCACAACGGTCCCGATCCGGGACGCGCAGGTGTACGCGTGCCCCGTTTGGTCGGGTGGGATCTGCGTCGGCACCTCGACCGACTCGAACGGGCACTACGCGGTCAACGGCGCTCCGGGCGCCTACGTTGTGACGATCTCGGCGCCGGGCTACTCGGACTACCTGCTGAACGTCGTCATCGTGGGTGGTCGGACGACCCTCGCGCCAACCGCGTTCATGAACAAGCTCGGGGTCGACAGCCTCTACCAGGTCTCCGGGACCGTCCTCGCGAACGGGGTCGGGTTCCCGAACGCCGTGGTGGCGGCCGAGGTCGGCGGCGTCGCCGCCGCCTCGACGTCGACGGACTCGTCCGGGGCGTTCTCGCTCACGGTGCTGTACGGGACGTACAACCTCGTGGTGACGGCGGCCGGCGAGGCTCCGCTCACGGTGCCGGTCGTCGTCCACGGACCGGTCACCGGGCTCAAGCTGACCCTGTCGGTCCAGACGTACCTGATCGTCGGCCGCGTGACGGACGGTCTCACGGGCTCGTCCCTCTCCGGCGTCGAGATCCTCGACGGCAGTCAGGTGCTGGCGACCACGGGCTCCGACGGGAAGTACTCGGTCCTCCTCGCCAACGGAACCACGCAGCTCACGGCCGTCTACGCGGGCGCCCTCCCCGTCGCGTACGCGAACGTGGCGGTCGCGGTGTCGGTCAACGGCGCCGGCGGCTCGCGGGACATCACGATGTACCCCCCCGTGACGAACGTCTTCGGTGAGGTCGTCGATGCCGCCTCCGGCGCGCCGCTCCCCAACGCCGGGATCGTCGTGACCGGCACGGCGTCGGACGGGAAGAAGCTCGACCAGACGTTCCAGGCGAGCGCCTCGGGCCGGTTCCAGATCCCGCTGCCCGAAGGGTCGTACACCGTGACCGGCGTGTACGGCGGCTACACCAACGCCTCGATCTCGGTGACGCCGAAGGGCGCGACGGCGACGCAGGTCGTCGTTCCGCTCGCGAGCGTCCCGACGTCCACCTCGCACGCCTCCCCGTCGGCGACGATGGAGTGGGTCGGGATCGGCGCCGTCCTCGCCGTCATCGCGGCGGTCGCGGTCGCGGCGGTCGTGCTGACCCTCTCGCGGCGCCGCATGAGCGGGCGGAAGCAGCCGCCCGCCGGAGGCTCGGCATGAGCGCGCCTCGGGAGCCCGGCTTCCGCGTGGAGAGCGAGACGACGCCGTCGGTCCCGTCGAACCGGTGGTCGAGGGCGCTCGTGCTCGCGGGCACGGCGGTGCTCCTCGCGCTCGTGATGTTCTCCTACATTCCCGGGACCTCGACCACCCTCGCCCACTCTGGGGCCTCGGCGTCGTCCGCGTCCGGCCCCCACGGCCTCGCGGCCGCCCTCGCCGCGTCGTCCGCCCCGGCCGACCCGACGCCGTTCGGCGCCCTCCAGCTCGGCATCACCGACAGCCCCGGGTCGATCTGCGCCTACCAGGAATCGAGCTGCGCCGCGGGGATCGGGCAGTCGCGCGTGACGCTCTCCGCCGACG
>DASYOF010000294.1:0-2441 GCA_036007995.1 Thermoplasmata archaeon | reverse complement strand
GGTGTTGAGGCCGGACGGCGGAGCCATGGCTTTGGAGGGTCCGTGCCACCGAGCTTCGCTATTTAAGGCTCACTCCGTGAACCGTCGTCGGCCGGGCTCGTCGCGGCCCGACGGCGGCCCGGCGACCAAACCATCAAGTCCGGTGAGGGTGTCGGGCCTGTTCGGGGGGAGAAGTTCGCCCGGTCCCGGACCGACCGATGCCAGCGGCGGCGCGTGGGCCGCGCTCGGCGCGGAGATCCGCTCCTGCGAGCGGTGCGACCTCCATCGGAACCGGACCCACGCCGTGATCTATCGGGGCGGCGACCGGCCCCGGCTCGTGTTCGTCGGGGAGGCGCCCGGCGCCGAGGAGGATCGGCAGGGGCTCCCGTTCGTCGGACGATCCGGACGGCGACTCGACGAAGGGATCGGCACAGTCGGACTCGCTCCGTCGGAGTTCGGGATCGTCAACTTGCTGAAGTGCCGACCCCCGTCGAACGTGTTCTCGCGCGCGGCCGCCGTCGAATGCCGGCCGTACCTCGACCGGCAGCTCGCCCTGCTGGCGCCCGAGCTCGTGGTCTCGCTCGGAGCCCATGCGCTGGCCGCGCTCGACCCTGCTGCACCCCGGATCACCGAGGCGGCCGGCGTGGCGCGTCCGAACGGCCGCTGGACCCTGTTCCCGCTGCTCCACCCAGCCGCCACGTTCCGCTCCCGCCGGAACCTCGACATGTGGGCGCGCGACCTCGCTCGTCTCCGCGAGCTCGTGCATCGCGGCTGAAACGCCTATTATCCGGAGCCCGGTCCGGCGCCCGTGGCCGAGTACGAGGTGTTCCTGCTCGGCGGCTCGTACCAGCGGGTCGGCGACGACCCGGTCATCGAGCTGTTCGGCCGGACCCGCGCGGGGGCGCCGATCGTGGCCCGGTACGAGGGGTTCCGGCCGAACTTCCTGCTCACCGAGCCGACGGAGGAGACGCTCACCCGGCTCCGGGCCGACCCCCAGATCGTTTCGCTCACCGAGGAGACGACGTGGGTCGCCGGATCCGACCGCCGGGCCGTCCGGGTCACGCTCCACGCCCCCTGGCTCGTCCCGGAGTACCGGGACCGGTACCGGAAACCGCACGAGGAGGCCAGCGTGCTCGCCTGCGACATCCCGTTCGTCCACCGGTTCCTGTACGACAAGGGGCTCGCCCTGACGGTCGCCTTCGAGGCGGAACCGGTGCCCGAGGAGGTCCGCCAGCAGTACTCCGTAGCGACGGTCGTCCGGATCGTCCCGAACCCCGCCGGAGGACCGGACCTCCGTCCGGTCGAGCCGTTCCGGCCGGCGCTCACCGTCCTCGCCTTCGACATCGAAAACTCGATCCGGGCCCGAACGATCTTCACGATCTGCGGCGTCGTCCAGCGGGCCGACGGCTCTCGCGGCTCGTTCCGGTTCGGGGGACCGGACGAGCGGCACATCCTCGAGCAGTTCGTGACCGCGATCCGCAAGGAGGACCCCGATGTGATCACCGGCTACAACATCGGCGGCTACGACCTCCCGCTCGTCCTCGAGAGGGCGGAGAAGCTCGGCCGGATGCCTCTCCCGTTCGGCCGGGATGGTTCGCCGCTCCGAGAGGCCGGCGAACGGCTGTGGCGCGCCTCCGGGCGCGTCATCGCCGACGCCTGGTGGGCGGCGCGGCGCGACCTCCGCCCGAAGCAGGAGTCGCTCGACTTCGTGAGCCGCACCCTCCTCGGCGACCAGAAGCTCGACGTCGACCGGCGGAACATCGACGCCGAATGGGCCGCGAACCCCGAGCGCGTGATGGAGTACTGCGAGCACGACGCCGACCTCGCGCTGCGGATCCTGCAGAAGCTCCGGACGGTCGACAAGGCCGCGGACCTGGCGACCGTCGCGCACCTGCCCCTCGAGGAGGGGCTGAACGGACGGACGTCCCAGTACATCGACGCGCTCCTGATCCCGCGCGCGGACCGGCGCCACGTCGGGGTTCCGCCGACGCACCGGATGAGCCGCGACAACCCGATCGAGGGCGGGTACGTCCATGCGATCCGGCCGGGGATCTACAGCTGGGTCGTCGTGCTCGACTTCAAGTCGATGTATCCGTCGATCATCATCAGCCGGAACATCTGCTTCACCACGCTCAGCCCGACCGGCACGACCGTGAGTCCCTCCGGGGCGCGATTCGTGCCCCCCGAGGTCCGGGTGGGGATCGTTCCGGAGATCCTCCGGGAATTGCTTGCCGACCGCGACCGGTTCCGCCGCCAGCAGGCCAGCGCGACGAGCGAAGACCTGCGGTTGTACTACGACGGTCTGCAGAACGCCGTAAAGATCCTGATGAACTCGTTCTACGGCGTCCTCGCCTCGAGCTTCTACCGGTTCACCGACAAGGAGATCGGGTCGGCGATCACGTCGTTCGCCCGCGAGGAGATCACCGGCATCATCAAGGTCCTCGAAACCGACGGCCACGAGG
>DASYOF010000293.1:0-8963 GCA_036007995.1 Thermoplasmata archaeon | reverse complement strand
CCGTGGTCCATCCGGCCGCGCGCGACTTCGCGGAAGCCGAACCGCCGGTAGAATCCGAGCGACCGGGCGAGATTTTGGACGCGGATGCCGGAATAGACGAATCGTACCTTCGCCGCCATCGGCTGACCCTTCACCGGGGTTCGCATAACCCCGATGGGGCCATGTCGGGAAAGAACGGCGGCTACCAGCCGGGGCCGTTCGAGGACATGCGCTCCCCGGCGATCTCGAGGGCGGGAGAGAACCGCTCCGGCGTGCCGACGACCATGGGGTGGTTCCAGGCACGCCCGATCGCGCAGCTCGCACACCAGGTGTGGCCGTAGAAGACCACCGCCTCCGAACGGCAAGGAAGACACACCGGTTCCCCGCATTCGGGACAGGGGCGCCACGCCGTTTCGTCCGGAACGACGCGAGAGCAGCTCGAGCACATGGGCGACGACTGGTACCTCTCGAAATCCGACTCGGGCTCGGGGGCGGGCTCTCGGGTAGGCTCGAACGTAGGCTCGGGGGCAGGCTCGGTGGCCCCGGAATCGGGGGAGATCCGAAGGTGTGGGGGGATCGGGTGGAGCGCCTCGGACGTAAGCTCATCGAGAGGCCCGAGCAAGGCCGGCCAGCCGAGGTCGGTCTCGATCGGCGGGGGAGCCGCGGGCGCCGACACGAACGAGGAGGCAAGTGTGCTGGCTGGGCC
This sequence comes from Thermoplasmata archaeon, assembly GCA_036007995.1. Lineage (GTDB taxonomy): Archaea > Thermoplasmatota > Thermoplasmata > Lutacidiplasmatales > UBA184 > Lutacidiplasma. The sequence goes on along the minus strand of DASYOF010000293.1, from coordinate 8,278 downwards.
GCCCCTGGGCGCGGAAGGCGAAGCTGCCGGGCCGGTCGCCGGGGATGCGGACGAGATCGACGCGAGCTCCGCCGTCGCCGCGCGGGGCATCGGGACGAGCTCCCCGCCGATCACGAGGAATCCGGGCTCCTTGTTGGGGAACGGCGTCGGCTCGCCCGCCGCCGTCGGGAGCCACGCCGTTTCTGGGACCGGGCCGACGAGCTCGACCGGAAGCGTACCGACCTCGAGCGGTTGCCAGTGAGACCAGAGTTCGTCCCCGGCGGTCGCCGCCGAGGAGGACCGGGGGGTCCGACCGCTCGGCACGGCGAGTGCGGTATGCCACGAGCGACGCACGAGGTCGATCCACTCCCGCTCGACGTCCGGCTCGGCGCGGGGGCGCGCGCTGGCTCGCGGACGAGAGGCGGGGGCGCGGACCGTCGGCGGGGGAAGGCGGGCGAGGTGGCTCCGCCACCGGGCGTAACCCAGGGAGGTCGCGAGGGCACCGGTGCCGAGGGCCGCGAGCGCCCAGGGAGCGTATGCGACGACCTCGCGCGGGGCCCCTAAGACCGCCGCGCCGGCCAGGCCGAGCCCGGCGGCCGATGCGATCGGGAGCAGGTACCGATGGGCGGAGTCGGTCCAGCGCTCCCAGCGACGAATGGTCTCCCTGAGACTCGAAGGCTCCGCCAAGCGAACTCCGCTCGACGAGTTCCGGAATTCATCCTATGAAGGTATCGCCGGACCGGAACGCGAAGAGGCCCACTCGGCCCCGATCGGCCGGGTTATACGACGGGCGACGGGCGGGAGGGCGGGGCCGGCGTTGTCCCGGCGCCTACAGCCCGTGGCACTGGAAATGGGCGCCGAGTCGGCGAAGGATCGTCGGGCTCTCGTAGTCGGGGCCGAACCCCTCAAGCTTGTCGATCCCGCTCTGCTTCGACCAATAGAGCGTGTCCTGGCACTCGACGCCGATCGTGTAGGCGTGGATCGCCTCCCGGTGGATCTCCCCGCCGGCGGCGAGCTCGTCGGCCGCGAGTTGGGTGCGCATCAGCATCCCTTCCCGGTCGACGAGACCGACCAGGTCCGTGAGCTCCTCGTACAGGCCGTGGACGCACCATGGGCGGAACGGCTCCTGCCCCAGCGTCGCGCGCACCCGCTCCCGGATCTCCGGGATGGAGATGCCCACCACCGAGGTCTCCTCGGCAGCGTACGTAGCCATACGCATAGAACGGGGGCTTGCACGTAGATAAGCCCTCGGTCGAGACCGGGGATCCGCCGCCCAGGGAGACCCCCGATCGACGCCCCCAGCTTCATGTGGTCCGGCCGATTCCGAGAGATGGATGGCAGGCGACGCCCAGTTCCTCTACTCCGGCCTTCGAGTCCGCCGAATGGCCCCCGCCCTCGCGTTCTACCGGAAGCTCGGCTTCCGACTCCTCGGAAAAGGAACGATGGAGCACGGCGGCGAGTACGTCCACTTGCGATTTCCGGGCTCTTGGCATCGACTCGAGCTCAACTTTTACCCGAAAGGCAACCGGTTCTTCGAGCCGTTCCGAACCGGCTCGGAGTTCGACCACTTCGGATTCCGGGCGAAAGACCCCGAGGCCTGGAAGCGGCGCGCGCTCCGGGCCGGGGGAACGCTGGCGGCCGAGTTCGTGGAGGGTACCACGCGGCTCGTGTACATCCGCGACCCGGACGGGAACTGGATCGAGGCGTTCGGGCCGGCCCACCCAAGACGGCGCCGAAAACGCGCCTAGGCCCGACTCCGTAGTCGCGTGGTCCGGCCGTTCGGCCCATCTCCTGCCTGGCCGCGAAGCCGAGGAGCCCCCAGGGAGGGACTCCCGGACCCGGAGAGAGTAAAGCCTCCCGAGGTCCCGCGCGGACGTCATCTGTGACCGATCCGCAGGGACCGAGACGCAGGGGCACTCGCGCTCGCCGTTCCGCTCCGGGTCGATCGTCGCCTCCGGATCCGGTTCGTTCGGCCCGACAGGCGGCGGCGACCGACGTCGCCCTGGTCGGCCGTCGGGATCCGTCGGGGGTTCCGCTCGAGGACCGGACGCTCGCCACGGCGCTCCGGGCCCAGGGGATGACCGTGGCCCATCCGGCGTGGGACGATCCCGCGGTCGACTGGACCGGGTTCCGGATGACGGTCGTCCGCTCCACGTGGAACTACCACCACCGGCGCCCGGAGTTCCTCCGCTGGATCCGGACCGCCGACCGGGTCGGCGACTTGTGGAACCGGGCGGCGGTGCTCCGATGGAACACTGACAAACGATACCTCCGCGACCTCGCCGAGGCCGGCGTGCCGGTCGTTCCGACGGTCTGGAGCCCCCGCGGCCGCCCGGTCGACCTCGGGTCGTTGATGGCTCGTCGCCGCTGGTCGACCGTCGTGGTCAAGCCGGCGATCTCGGCGGCCGGCGAACGCACCTTCCGAGTCTCCCCGGAGGAGGTGGCCGAGGGCCAGCGGAAGCTCGACGCGATCACCCGGACCGGCGTGGCGATGACCCAGCCGTACCTGCGGCGCGTCGCGCGCGGAGGGGAGCGCTCGCTCGTCTTTCTCGATGGGGAGTACTCGCACACCGTCCGCCGGGTCCCGTTGTTCGACGGTCCGCGGACTCCGGGCCCGGAGACCCTCTCGCCGGCGTCGTCCGACATGCGTCGGGTCGCCGCGGTCGCGCTCCGGGCCTGCCCGCCGGAGCTCCTCTATGCCCGGGTCGACCTGGTCGTGAACGAGGACCGAATCTGGCGGGTCCTGGAGATCGAGCTGACCGAACCGTCGCTGTTCTTTGTACCGTGCCCCCGCGCGGCGACCACGTTGGCGGCGGCGATCCGCCGGCGGCTTCGCCGGTGAACCGACGGGTCACCTCGTTCCCGGAGGTGGTTTAGGCCCCGTCGGCGTACGAGGACCGATGAACGATGCGGGATCGGCGGCCCGGACGGCTGAGCGTGGGTCGGGGCCTCCGGTGGTGTTCGTGCATGGGTACCCGCTCCACCGCGGCATGTGGACGCCGCAGCTCACCGGTCTCTCCGCGCGCCACCGAATCCTCCTCCTCGACCTTCCCGGGTACGGCTCGGCGGCCACCGACCCTGTCCCCGACACCCTCGAGGGGTTCGGGGAGGCCGTTCGCGCGGTGATCGAGGGCGAGACCGGCGGGCATGCCTCGGTCGTGGGCCACTCGTTTGGAGGCTACGTCGCCCTCCGGCTCTACGAGGAGCACCCGGAGCTGTTCGACCGTCTCCTCCTCGTCAGCACGCGGTCGGGCGCCGACACCCCCGAGGCGAAAGAGAAACGGCTGGCGACCGCTCGCCGCCTCGCCGCCCCGACCGAACACCTGGACATCGACGAGGTCGCGAAGTCGCTGGTCGCCGAATCGACCTGGAACGCGGGAGGACCTGTGCGCGAGCAGGTCCGCTCGATCGTCGCCGCGGCTCCCAACGTGACCGTGGCGCGGACCCTCACCGCGATCGCCAATCGGGCCGACCTCACGCCGGTGCTGGCCAAGGTCCGCGTCCCCTCGCTCGTCGTTTGGGGGGCCTCCGATCGACTGATCCCGCCGGCGCAGACGAAAGCCCTCGTCGGGGGAATCCCGGGGGCGCGCGGCACCGAGGTTCCCGGCGCCGGCCATCTCAGCTCGCTCGAGACGCCGACCGAGTTCGACGACGCGGTCCGGGCGTTCCTCGTCGCGACCGACGACGCCGCCCGGCGTTAGTGCAGGAGCGCCCGCGGGAGCCGGTACGCGTCCCAGGCTAGGACCAGGGAGGCGCCAAGCGGCGCGAGACAGGCGAACAGGCCGACCCAGGCGAGGGTGAGCTGCGTGGAGCTGCCGAAGCTCACGCCGATGTGGCGATACTCTCCCACGAGCCGGATCCAGGAGAAGCAAAAGTACCAGAGCGCGGCGGAAACGATCACCGAGAACGCCGCGAGTCCCGTGATCAGGTCGGCGAGGACGAACGCCCCGACGCCCCGGAGCAACCGAATCCCGCGGATCCTGCCGAACGACATCCTGGCCTACGGCATTGCCGTGGCTCTCTAGTGTCTCCGATTGAGTATTAATAGCATGCTTAATCGTAGCACACTTGCGACCGGGCGCGCGAGCCTCCCGGCCGGGATACTGGTAGCCGTCCGGGTGGGGACCGACCGTTGGGAACGGGTCAGCGTCCCCGGGCTCGGGCCTGGGCTCTCGAGAGGGTGAGCCGGGCCGCGAGACTGATGGCCAGCATCGCGACGATCAGGAGGAACGCGCTCGCCCAGGCGATCGTTTCGTACCGGGGGATCCCGCTCGTCCCGTAGTAGTAGATCACGAGCGGCAACGCCGCGACCGGGTGGTCCAGCCCCTGGTACCCGAACGTGTTCCCGAGGTCCGTAATGAGCAGGGGGGCGGTCTCGCCCGCCGCGCGGGCCGTGGCGAGGAGCGCGCCGGTCACGACACCGGCTCCGCCCGTCGGGAGCACGACCCGGAGGATCGTGCGGTACCGGGGGATCCCGAGCGAGAGCGCCGCTTCGCGGGTGGCGGTGGGGACGAGGCGCAGGGCCTCGTCGGTCGTCCGCGCCACCACCGGGACCATGATCAGGCCGAGGGCGAAGGAGCCCGGGACGACGCTGAAGATGTACCGCGATTCGATGAGGTTCGCATCCGCCAGGTACAGCATCAGCGAGAACACGACGATCCCGACCACGATCGACGGGATGCCGCTCATGACGTTCACGAAGAACCGGACGGACCGGCCGAGCCGGTGGTTGCCGTACTCCGCGAGGTAGATCCCCGTGAGGATCCCGACCGGGAACGCCACGAGCGCCGCGAGACCGACGAGGATCACCGTCCCGACGATCGCGTTGTTGATCCCCCCGCTGAAGCACGTCGTCCCGGGGGGGCAAATCACGGACGGGGCCCCGGAGGTCGTCAACAGCCCCGCGTTGAGCGCCGGGAGGCCCCGGTCGATCGCCGAATAGAGGATGCTCCCGAGCGGGACCAGCGCGACGGCCACACAGACGATGCACAGGGCGGCGACGAGGTGGTTCGTCAGCCGGCGACGCAGGCGGCGGGGCGCCCTCATTCGCGGGACTCCTCCGTTCGGAAGAACCGGCCGAGGAACAGTTCGGCGACGACGTTGATCGCGACGGTGATCACGAGGAGGATCAGTCCGAGCTCGAGGAGGGCGCTCTGCTCGAGCGGCGAGGTCGCGGCCGAGAGGAAGTCGGTCGCGATCCAGCTCGCGATCGTGTTCCCCTGGCTCAGGAGGGAGGTGGTGAGGTGGTTGTTGTTCCCGATCGTCATCGTCACGGCCATCGTCTCCCCGATGGCCCGGCCGAGACCGAGGATGATCGCCGCGACGATCCCGCTCCGCGCGAACGGCAGGACCCCGAACCGGGTCGTCTCCCAATGCGTCGCCCCGAGGCTGAGGGCCGCCTCCCGCTGCGTCGTCGGAACGGCGACCATCGCCTCCCGGGAGACCGCGGAGATCGTCGGGATGACCATGATCGCGAGGATGATCCCGGCCGTGAGCTTGTCGAGGCCGAAGATCTGACCGGTGAAGAGCCCTGTCCAGCCCCACTGGGACTCGAGACCGGGCTCGACCGAGCTCCGCATCACGGGGACGAGCACGAAAAAGCCCCACAGACCGTAGATCACGGACGGGACGGCCGCGAGCATCTCGATGAGGCTCGCCATCGGGTCGCGGAGCCACTTCGGCGCGAGCTCCGCCATGAAGATCGCGACACCGAGGCTGATGGGCACGCCGATCAGGATCCCGATCCCGGCGGTGACGAGCGTCCCGTCGACGAACGGGGCGGCCCCGTAGAGCGGTGGGCGCGCGTTCGGATTCCACGTCGTACCGACGAGAAACCCGGGTCCGAACGCCGTGAAGGCGAGCTCCGAGCGCTCGACCAGGAGGACGACCAGTAGGGCGAGCCCCGCCATGACCGCGAAGGCGAGCCCCCCGGTGATCCACGGGAACAGGACGTCGCCCCAGCGACGATGCCCGGTGGGAGAGCGTTCGGCCGGGGGAGCGGTCGGGGCCGGCGACGCGCTCTCCGGGGCGTCCGCCACGCGAACCCGTCCCCTCGCTCAGTGCGTCGAGATCGGGGCCCCGTTGTAGGTGATCTGGCCGAGCGACAGCTCGTCCGCCGAGACCACGTTCGCCGGAAGCGGCACGTAGAACACGCCGGAGGCGTACGATTGCCCGGAGGTCAGGATCCAGTAGAGGAAGTGACCGAGCGAATCCGCGTCCGTGGAGGTGATCGACGAGCCGTAGACCAGGTTGAGGTCCGTGAACAGCATCACGTAGCTGAACGTGACGATCGGGTACGTCTGCGCCCCCGGCTCGTTCAGCAGCGAGACGTTGTACCAGTCGCCAGTTCCGCTCGGGAGGGCGCTGGCGCCCTCCTGGACCGCCATCTGGACGTTGGTCTGGTTGGCGACGATGAAGTTGCCGACCGAGTTCTGGATCGCCGCGGACGTGAGATGGTTCAACTGGGCGTACGCGAACTCGTCGTAGCCGATCGCGCCGACGATCGATCCGACGATCCCGGCGACGCCCGTGCTGCCTTTCGCGCCTTCTCCGCCGGGCCATCCGACCGACAGGCCCCGGCCGTATTCGCTCGCCCAAGTCGAGTTTTCCGCGCTCAGGTAGCTCGTGAAACAGAACGAGGTTCCGCTCCCGTCGAGCCGGTGGACCGTCAGAACGGGGGTGGAGGGGATCGAGAGCCCCGGATTCAGCGAGGTGATGCGGGTGTCGTTCCAGTTCGTGATCGTGCCCAGGTACATCGCCGCGATCACCGGTCCCGAGAGCTGGACCGTTCCGAGGACGCTGGGGAGGTTGTAGAGGAGGACCACGCCTCCGGACGTCTCGGGGATCGTGACGGTGGGACCGGGCAGGGACGCGCGTTGCACGGGGCTAAGGGGCGCGTCGGAGGCCCCGAAATCGACCGCCTTGGAACCGAGCGACGTGATCCCGGTGGAACTCCCGACCGGCTGGTAGTTCACGTCGACGTTGCACTGCTGCGCGTACTGGGCGGTCCAGGTGTTCATCAACGGGTACACGAACGTCGATCCGGCGCCGGTCAGCGCCTGAGGGTTGGAGGGGCAGGACCCGCCGTTGGAGGACTTCGGCTTGAACCACCCGCCGGAGGTCGCCCCCCACGCGACGATCGCCACCACGATGAGGATCACCACGACGGCACCGAGCAGCACCGGCGTCCGCCGTCGCTTCGGCATGCGGGCCTTGTCGGCGGCGGTCGCGGCCGTCGACCGTTCGGACGAATTCGTGGCCGGGGAGGGGGTCGTCATCGGCGGGACCTCGGCCGTCGTCCGGCGGGGTCGCAAGGGACCGGGACCCCGTGCCCCGCTCGAAGGCGAATCGACATCACCGTCCGACCTCGGTTGGCGGATATAGACGATTCTTAGTGAGACTCCGTAAAGTTCGGTAGTCTCCGGAGATGTACCTCCGGCGCACTCGACTCGAACCTCTTGGCCAGCCCCGATCGTCCGGCCCGCGCACCGAATTCCATGGGCCGAGCGGTAGGCGGGCGGAGGCGGAGAAGGGGTTGTGGAAAGGGTTGGACTTCGTCAGCTCTCGCGACCTAGATCGAGTAGATGCTGACCTCGGACGACTCCGTCGCGAAGTTCTGGTTGTTCGCCGGCTGCATGACGAACTGGATGAACCGCTGAACTTCGCCGGTCGGCTGACCGAGGGTCACATACTCGAAGGGGCGCCATCCCTGGTACTGGCTCGTGGCCGCGCCAGCGCTCAGGATGCCGTTCGCGATGGTCCCACCGCCGCCCGTCGTGGGCATAACGGCCGTCGTCTGGCCGACCGACGCGAACCCGATGCACGGGGACGCGGAGGACGAGCAGGTGACGCCGGAGCTGCCAACGCGCGCGAGGCCGTCGGACGCATAGCCGATCGCGTCAGGGTGAGCGGCGACACCGGCGATCACGCCGGGGTTGCCCTCGCCCTGCTGCGCCGCCGGGATGGCGAGACCGCAGCTGTTGAGCTGGCCGTCGGGCGAGCATCCGCTGAACCCGAGCCCCGCCGTCGTGCCCGCGCTGTCCCCGATCCCGAGGAGGCGCGCGCTGAACGACTGGGTCGTGCCGCTGATGTCCGCGCGGGTCCAGGGCTGGATCGCGTCAGTCGCCGCGCCGGTGATGGCCACGGCCGAGCCCGCGAACGGACCCGCGCAAACCGTGAACCCGCACGGGGTGGTGGTGCCGCAGATGTCGTTGCCGCTGGCGCAGGCCGCCATGCCGGTGCCGGTGTTGGCACCCGCGGGGACGCCGGCCGCCGCCTGAACGACGCCGCCGCAGGTCTG
>DASYOF010000292.1:0-6009 GCA_036007995.1 Thermoplasmata archaeon | reverse complement strand
ACCCGCCGTTCCTGCGGTTCTTCGTCCTCAGCCACAACGCGGTACGGGGCGGGGCTGGGGGTTCGGTCTTAAACGCCGAGTTTGCGCTCGCGGCCGGCGCCCTCGCGCCTCGGGGTCCGCCGTGACTCGGCGCCCCGTCGTGGTAAAGTTCGGGGGCGCCTCGCTCGCCGACCCGGTCGCCGTCGCCGCGAGACTCGCGTCCCTTCGGGCGGAGGGATGGCCCGTGATCGCCGTCGTATCCGCCCGGGCCGGCGTCACCGACCGGCTCGTCCGCGCCCTGGGGCACCCGACGGATTCGGCGGGCCACCGTCGCACCGTCGCCGATCTTCGAGCGCTCCACCCGGGGGAAGAGGCGTCGGTGGAACGTCGGCTGGGCGAGCTCGCCCGCGCCTTCACCTGGTCGGAGCGTCGCGCGGGACTCAGGCCGGCGGCGGTCGATGGGGTGCTCGCGTTCGGCGAGCGGCTGGCCGTCGAGTGGCTCGTCCCCCGGTTGCGGGCCGGGGGCCTCCCGGCCGTGGCGGTCGATTCCGCCCGCCTCGGGCTGTGGACCGACGGCCGTCACGGCGCGGGGACGATTCGGCTCGATCGCTCGCGCCGCCCGGTCCGGGCCGGCCTGATCCGGCTCCTCGCGCGGGGGGAGCTCCCGGTCCTTACCGGGTACTTCGGACGAGGAGCGGACGGAGAACCGGTGACCCTCGGCCGGGGCGGATCGGACTACGCCGCCAGCGCGGTCGGCGCGATTGTCGGAGCGGAGTTCGTCGAGCTCGTGAAGCCGGAAGCCTCGATCCTTTCGGCGGACCCGCGGGACGTCCCGGCGGCCCACCCGATCCGGTCCCTCACGTACGAAGAAGCCGAGGAGCTCGCCGAGTTCGGGGCCCGCGTGCTCCACCCGATGACCATCGAGCCAGCGCGCGCGGCCGGCATCGAGCTCCGCGTCCGATCGCTCCGCGACCCCAGTGTCGCCACGATCGTGGGGCCCAGGGCCGGTCCGCCCGGAATTCGCGCCGTCACCGGCTCTCCGCGCGTCTCGCTGTTTCGGCTCCGATTCCCGGGGGCCCGGGGCCGGACGGGCGTCCTCTCGGAGATCTGCCGACGGCTCGCGGTCGCCGGCGTCCCGGTCCTGCAGGTCTTCACGTCGGCGGCGGTCGTGTCTGTCGTCGTCGCGGCGGACAAGGCGGCCCGCTCCCGGCAGGCGCTCACCTCCCTCGTCCGGGAGCGGGGGGCCCGGCTGGACCCGGCGATCTCCGTCGCCCTCCTCGCGGGCATCGGCGCGGGAGCGATCGGCGACCTTCCGCGGTTCCCCCTCGAGGTGCTGGAATCCGCCGAGGGGATCAGCGCGACGCGAACGAGCTTCACGGTCGCGGTGCCGGCTCGGGACCGGCTCCCGGACCTTCGGCGGCTCCACGCCACGCTACAGGAGCCACCCAATCGCCGCCCGCCGGCTCTGCCGAGCGGGCGACGGGCTTTTGGCCCCGCGCCCGCTCGCGCCGCCGGGTTGCCCGACCCTCGACGCTCGCGGCGACCATCGAAGAGGACCACGTGAAGACCTTCGTCAAGCTGTCCGGCGTGACCGACGCGGAGTCCGTGGCGCTCGCTCCGGAGGGCGGAGCCGTCGGCTTTCTCGTGGGGGTCCCGGGGGCGGCGAGGAACCTCGAGCCGGCCCGGGCTGCCGAGCTGGTCGGGACCGCGCCGGCGGGCGCCGAGGTGTGGGCGGTCACCCGTTCGCCGACCGCCGAGCTCGTCCACCAGCTGTTCGACGAGGTCGGGGTGGACCGAGTCCAGGTGTACGGGACGATCCCCCCCGGCCTCGAGTTCCTCGAGATCCACCACCTCGTCCCGTCGCTCGAGATCCCGAGGGCCGGCACGACCGGGCCCGAGCCCAAGGTCCCCCCCGCGGAAGATTACTCGCGGCTCCACCTCGACGCGGCGGGCGACGCGGTCCTGGACGGCAGCGCCTCCCGACCGGACTGGGAGATGGCCGCGCGACTCGTCGACGGGCAGCCGGGACGGAAGCTGACGCTCGCGGGAGGCTTGACCGCCGAAACCGTCGCGGAGGCGATGGCCGCGGTCCGCCCGTGGGGGCTGGACGTGGGGGTCGGCGTCGAAGCCGCTCCCGGTCGGCTCGATCCGGCGAAGGTCAAGGAATTCTTCGAGCGGGTCGAAAAGGCGGAGTCCGGATCCGCCTAGCGAGGGGATCGTCGCGCCCGCGGGCTAGGGACGGATCCGTTCCAGCCCGAGGAACCGAACCGCTCCGTCGGCGGCGACCCCGGCGAGCAGCAAGTCCTTGCGGACGCCCTGGGCCACCCGAACGGCCCCCGCAAGTTCCGGCCACGGCGCCCGGTAGTTGAACGGAACTGCGCGGACGAGATACCGGGCGTGGACGGTCTCCGGATTCCGCGGGTAGGCGCGGAGATGGGCGCCGTACTTGAACCCCGTCTTGACGACGAGCTGGCGCGAGCGGAGCGCCTGGTACGCCGCGAGCCGCTCGGCGAAGCCGTGTTCGAGGCGCTCCGCCCGCCGGCGAAGTCGCTCGAGCGGCACGTCCCGGCCGCTCCGCGCGTCCCGGAGCGCGATCTGACCGGATTCGACCAGGTGGGCGGCCTCGAGAAGCGAGAGCTCGAGCCGCTCGCCGATCCGGCTGCCGTGGGCGAGACCCTTCCCGAGCACCGCGACCGCCTCGGGGTCGAAGACGACGACCCGGTCCTCGGCGAGCCATCCGACGCCGGGCGGGGCGAGGGTGTGCGAGGGATGCGAGCCCACCGGGGCGGAGCGGCGGAGCCGGTAGAACGTGAGGTCGGATTCCTCGTCGACGACCGCGACGAGGAGCGCCTTCTTGGCCCCGTGCGCGCGATCGGCGAGCGCCTCGATCTCGGCGAGGTCGAACGGCTGCCGCTCGGAGTAGGCGGCGACCCAGTACTTCGCGGGGGTCTTGTTGAGCACCCCGCCGCGCGGGAGAACGGCGAAGGCGGTGGGAGGGGGAGATCGACGGACGACGTACCCGCGTTGGCGGAGGTCGCGGTACACGATGTACCGGACCCCGAAGCCGGATTCGGCCCGGGTCGCGCGCCGGAACAGGTCGGGCCACAGCACCGCGCGGCCCCGCCCGTCGACGAGCGCGAGCCGGCCCATCTCGCAAAGGTAGACCGTTTCGTAGCGGTCGAGCGCGAGCCCGTCGGCGTCGGGGGTGCCGAAGTACCCCCGGCCGTACACCGTCCCGGCGTCGGACGGGTCGGCGACCCGGGAGCTCGCATCGCGCCCCAGAAGGGCGCTCACCGGCGGGACCCTCGGAGCTCCGCGAGCGTGACGAGCGGCTCGAGCCGGACGCCGACCGTCGCGAGACGCTCGCGCGCCCCTTGCTCCCGGTCCACGACGCAGACGACCCGGTCGACGATCGCCCCGGCCTCGCGCAGGAGTCCGACCGTCTCGACCACCGACCCGCCGGTCGTGGTCACATCCTCGACGACGAGGACGCGGGCTCCGCTCGGGATGTCCCCCTCGACCCGGTTCCCGGTCCCGTGAGTACGGGCCGCCTTGCGAACGATCGCGTACGGTCGGCGGGCGGCGAGGGCCAGGGCGACCACGAGCGGGACCGCACCGAGCTCCATCCCCGCCAACCGCTCCGCGTCTCCGACGTGCTCGGTGAGTAGGGCGGCGATGCGGCCGAGCCGTTCGGGGTCGGTCGTCGCGCGCTTCACGTCGACGTAGACGTCCGACGTCTGACCGCTCGTGAGCGTAAACGTCCCGAACCGCACCGCGCCGGAGTCGAGGAGGTCGGCGACGAGGCGTGGGTCGGTCACCGGCACGCCTCCGAACCCCGCACTACCATGGGACCTTCTTCAGGCCCGCCCAGTAGCCGACATAATTGAAAGCTGCGTGGAGCCCGAGGGTATAGACTAGCAACCAAGCAACCGCCTCGAGGGAGCCGAACGTCGTCCAGAACACCTTGGGGAAGAGGAGGATCCCGACGCCGACCGGCAGGAGCACGAACGGGAGCTGGTCGAGGAGCAGGGTCCGCGCCCCGCTCTCCCGGCCGAGTCGGCGCTTGAGGAACGACCCGACGGCGTCGCCGGTCATCGCCCCCGCGGCCAGAAGGAACACGACGGGAAACGCCGCGAGGACGGTGGGCCCGTATCGGGGCACGATGGCGAGGTTCGGCGGCGCGATCAAGATTAGGTACGCCTCGAGCAGGCCGAACGGGATCGCGAAGAGGGTGCCGAACCAGAAGCCGGACCACGTCTTCGACGTCCCGAAGATCCGACGACCGTCCCACGGCCACGTCCGCCCAAAGTCCATCGGCGGACCCCGACCCTTCGGGATCGTGGCCGTCGCGTTCGCGATCAGCGCCGGCAGGAGGACCCAGAGGACGTCGGCGGCGACCTGGAGGTGCGGGTTGACCACGGCGGGTTCCATCCCCTAGTCAGCCCGGACGAACCGTTCGATGAGCCGGGCGACCTTCGCGATCTCCTGCGGGTCTACGCTCTCCTCGGCCTCGTGGATGTGGGCCTCCCGGTCCATGCTCCCGAACACGAGGGCGGGGAGCGGTTCTCCGGAGGGCGTTCGGATCCCCACGAGCGAGCTCGCGTCCGTGCCCCCGTACTCGCCGAAGACGCCGGGGGCCTGGAACAGCTCCGCGCAGAGCCGCTCGAGACGCTGCGCCATCGGGTGCGTCGGGGGAAGGGCGTATCCGCCTCGCGCTCGGGCCTCCGGCGCCTCGGCGCGCGCGGTCGGCAAGTCGGTCGCCAGCGAGGCGCGAATGGCTCCGAGGACGTCGTCCCGTCCGCTCGCCAAATCCATTTCCGGAAGCAGGCGAAGATCGAGGGAGAACGTCGCCGCACCCCGGTGGTCGGCGTCCACGACTCCGGCGGCGATCGCGGCGCCCAGCAGTCGGAGCGCCTCCGGAACCGGGTTGGCCCCGCGATGCGGGTACCCGCCGTGGGCGCTCGTCCCGACGACCTGGATCGCGACAGCTCCGGGGGGGATGGTCAGCGCCGTTCCCGCGGGAGGGGCGACCCGGAACGGAGGCCGCACCCCGGCCTCGAACGACCGCCGCGCCGCGTCGACTTCCGCACGATCTCCGCCGAACACGAGGGTCACCGACTGGGCGATCTGATTCGCCGCATCGGTCTCCGCGTGGGCCGCCACGACCTTCGCGTGTCCCGTCGTCGCGGTCTGCGGTTCGATGTCGAACTTCGTCAGCGTGGCACGTCCGGTGATCACGGGTTCCGGGGCGCCGTGGTCCGGCCAATCCGGCGACCGATAGACCGACCTCCAGAGCTTCGCCCGCTCGTGGAGCGCGATGAGCCGCTCCCCGTAGCGCACGGTTTCGGCGAGGGTCGCCGGTCCGGTGAACGACCCGTCGAGGAACACGAGCCCCGACGAACCGGCCGTGGCATGCGGACTCCCGTCGGGGATCAGCGCCACCTCCCCGAGGAGGAACCGCCCGGGGTCGCCTTCCGGGAGCCGATCGTCGTGCGCCTTGACCTGCTCCACGCCGCCCTCCCCCCCCGTCTCCTCGTCGCAGCAGGCGACGAGGCGAACGTTGGCCGGGGGAGCCGGCCCGTCGGCGAGCCGCTGCATCGCGAGCAAGCTCGCGACGATGCCGCTCCCGAGGTCGTCGTTCGCGCCCCGGCCGTACAGGCGTCCGTTCGACCGGTAGGTCAGGACGTGCGGCGGGGACTTCCACCGGCCCAGCTGCTCCGCCGGCACGGGAACGACGTCGTAGTGCGCGAGAATGAGGATCGTCTTCGGAGCGCCCACGTCGAGGTCGATCACGACGTTCGGCCGGGGAATCCCCCGGAGCTCGCCCGAGCTCGCGGCTTCGAGCAGCGGGTCGAAGACGCGGGTCGCGAGCCCCCGGTCGCGGGCCGCCCGCACGATCCGGTCGGCGGCGCGGCGGTAGTTCGGCTTCTCGTACCGATCGTGGAGCGGGTCTTCGAGATTGGTCGGCCGGAGGGCGACCAGTTCCGCCAGCAAGCGAATTCCGTCGGCGTCGCCGAGCGCGTCCACCGC
>DASYOF010000291.1:0-2519 GCA_036007995.1 Thermoplasmata archaeon | reverse complement strand
CGTGACGATCGCCATGGCGCTCTTCACCTCGTCGACCCGGCCGTACACGAGGTCGTCCTCGTGGATCGTCGGGACGGCGTGGACCGCGTCGACGCGGACCGCGCGGTCGCTCGGGTCCACCCGCCGGTGGCCGAGGAGGGCGGAGTAGATCTTGCCGCGGTCCTCGTAGGTGCCGCGGCCGGGGACGAACTCTTCGGCGGTGCCGAGGAGGTCGCCGGGGACGACGAGCGGGTCGGTGGTGCCGGTCATGTAGTGGGTCCTTCCGCGCGGATCACCCAGAGGTCGACCGGGAGCGCGACCGACCGCTTCCGGTGGTGCCGGAACGTCGGGCCGAGCGTCCACGGGACCGGCCGGTGGGCCTCAACCCGCGCGGCGCGCTCGACCGCAACGGCGGCTATAAAGGCTCGGGAGTCGGAGAGCGCAAACGCGTAGACCGCCCGCGGCCGGGCGAGGGCGACGTCCCAGAACGCCCGGTCCGCGCCCCGTTTCTGGGCGCCGAACGGCGGGTTCATCACGACCGTCTCGGCGTCGGTCGTCACCTCGGAAACCTCCGACACGTGCCAGTCGACCGACTCGACGCCGAGCCCCTTCGCGACCGCGACGGCCCTTGGGTCGACCTCGAACGCGTCGACGTGGCGGGCGCCCAGCAGCGCGGCGCCGACGGCCAGACGACCGGTCCCGCTCCCGAGGTCCGCGACGGTCCGGCCCTCCAGGTCCCCCCGGGCGAGCGCCTCGAAGAGGAGGTCGGCGGCCCGCTCCGCGGGGGTCGCCACCTGCTCCCACCGGGGGTCCGGGTCCGGGAACGGCGGGATCGCGTCGAGGCGGCGCACGAGCTCCGACCGCCGCATCGCCCGTCCTACGGTTCCGTACGGGGAGATGCGGGGAGCCGGATTTGAACCGGCGAACGCCTACGCGGCAGGATCTCTTCGGCGGGTTCGGCCGCCGTTTAAGTCCTGCGCCGTTTCCGGGCTTGGCTATCCCCGCGCCGTCAGCGGGCGGGGATCGGCGTCGCCTCGTCCTTCGCCGGGGTTCGCGCGGGCGCGCGCTTCAGCGAGACCCGCTTCGGGAAGAACTTGAGGAGCACGACGTCGTTCACGGCCGTTACCCACCGGTACGGAACGTTGACGGGCTTCGACTCGTCGACTAACAGCGGGTTCGTCTCGTCGATGTACAACCCATCGATCTTGGCTCCCTCCACGTCGACGACCACGTTCTCGACCTCGCCCAGCAACCGCCCCTCGGCGGTGTAGACCTGCCGACCCAGGAGCTCCGTCATCTCGACCAGCATGTGAACGGCCTCTCGAGCCGCTCGACGGCGGCCACCCCTTTTAGTCCTTTCTGCCGGGAGGAAGCGCCGGACCTCTGCTCCAAGCCCGGATCCCGGCCGTCGTCGGTCACGCCGCCGGGGGCGGCCGCGAGAAGAAGTTGATCAGATTGCCCTCAGGGTCCCGGAAGTAGACGGAGCGGGAGCCCCACGGTTGCGTCGTCGGCGGCTTGACCCAGTCGCGCACGATCGGGTCCAACCGGGCGTACTCCCGGTCGACGTCGTCGACCTCGATCTCCACCATCGACGACCGGTTCCGCCCGGCTTCCGCCGAGCCTGGGGCGAGTTGGTCGTGGCCCCGGGCCTCGTACAGTGCGATTGCGCCCCCTCCCACGTCGAACTCGACGTACTCCGGAAAGTCCGGATTCGGCTCGGCACCGAGCACCCTCCGGTAGAACTCCCGCATCGCGCGCACGTCGGCGACGATCAGGCAGGTTCGGACGAGACGCATCGTTCCCCGCCCCGCCCCGTCGGACGGCCTAGCCGGCCGCCTTCGGCTCGTCGGACCCTTCGTCGGCGGTGGCTTCGCGGCGGACCTGGGTCCGGTAGAGCCGGAGGAGCTCGTCGACGGTCGTCGCGTCCTCGGGTCCCTTGTCGTCGCGGTAGCGTCCGGTGAACCGGGGGAATCGCAAGGCGAACCCCGCGCCGGGCCGCACTTTCCCAAGGCCCGCCCGGTGGGTCGGGCTGAGCGAGAGCTCCGCCCCGCGGACTTCCAGGACGAGGGACGGCCGGATCCACTTGTCCGGCTCGATGCCGCTCTCGATACCCGGCGGCTTTGTGTCCGTCTCGAGCGGGCGAAGTTTCTCGGGGAGCGCCTTCAGCGCGGCGTCGTCGAACCCGCTCCCGACCTTGCAGAACGATTCGTACGTGCCCTTGGCGGGGTCGTACGCGGCGAGGAGGAGCGCGCCGTAGGTTCCCGCCCGGCGGCCCCGTCCGTGGAACGCCCCGACGACCACGCCGTCGATCGAGTCGGCGAGGCCCTGGGTGTACTCCCGCTTGTACTTGATCCACCAGAACCCGCGAGCCCCGGCCCGGTACGAGCTCTCCTTCGCGAGCGACTTGGCCATGACGCCCTCGCACCCTTCGGCGATCGATTCGTCGAAGAACGCCTGGGCTTGCTCGACGTCGTGGACGACCCGCTGGGTCGCGAGGCGGACCCGGGTCGACCCGCGGACGAGCTTCTCGAGCCGCTCGC
>DASYOF010000290.1:0-3709 GCA_036007995.1 Thermoplasmata archaeon | reverse complement strand
GTCCAAATCCGTGCCGAGAGCTCGACGAATCGATGCAGTTTCACGTCAGAAAACGGAGGTCAAGGTGTCGGGGGGGGGATTTGAACCCCCGGCCCCAGGATCTCTCCCGAAAGGGCGACGCCCCCTCGCTATGAGTCCCGTGCTCTACCGGGCTGAGCCACCCCGACAGGGAGAGGAATCCGGCCGACACGTCCGGCCATGGGATCCGTGCTAGGCGTCGACCGGAGCGTCCGGCGCCGTCTCGGCCATCGCCGGGGGTTCGGCATCGGGACCGGTGACGATCTCGCCCGCCGGCTCCGCCGACGACGCGACTTCGATCGTCCCGAGCACCTCGGACCGCCGGATCTCGATCTTTTTCAGGGGGTAGAGCGACTTGAGGCCGTGCGCGAGGAGCTTGCCAAGGTCGCCACCGAGCATCTCGCGCACGAACTCGGCGCCGGTCTTCTTCTGGGCCTCCTCGGTGAGGAGCGACCGGAGGCGGAGGCGGAGCTCGGCTTGGAGGCGGGTCTGAAGCCGCTGCTCGCCGACCGCGACCGGCTTCACGATGATCTGGACACCGTCCTTGGTCGTGACCATCAGCGACGTATCGATCTTGGAGCGCTTCCGGCGGGCGAGCCGTCGGACGTAGTCGCTGGTCAATTCGTGCCCGATGAATCGGCTCTCCGCGGTCTTCTCGCCGGAGATCCGGTCGATCTGGAATCGGAGCTTGATGTGCGCCTTGCCGATGTCGGCGCCGCCGGAGATCTCCTGGAGCGTCGTCTCGAGCGTCCGTCCGATGATCTGCTCCGGCTCGCTCGCCATCGTCTCGCCGATCTCGGCGTGGTTGAACAGGGCCGGGGCGCGGACGGAGAACCAGTGCTTCGAGCGCCACTTGTCCTTGACCGTTCGGGCGAGCGTCGCCTTCTTCGGTCCGGATTCCTTCTCGGCCATCGGTCGCGGGGCCGGCCCACCTGAGTCCGCTACATAATGGTGGCGATGGCGGCGGTTCCCCTCTGAGGGTCTCGACGGAGTCCCCCCATCGGCGGTCGGGGAGGTGGGCGTTCTGGACAATCCGGCCCTCCCCGGCGGACCGCTCGGCGAGCGGTCGCCGCCGTCGGCTCCCCAAATTACATATGGCGCTCCCCGCTCGGCCGCGCGTGTCGATGGCGGCCGGCGGGTCGGCGCGCTCGGCCGCGGCCGGTGGGCTTCGGGCGACCGCCCAGCAACTGAAGGAGCGCGGCGTCCCGGTCGAAAGCCCGACCGAGCGGCTCCGGGCCGAGATCCTCCGTCGGATCGACGCGGGCCGGAAGCAGGGGCTCAGTCGGGAGGAGGCGGCGGCGAGCCTGTTCCCGAGGACCGTGCTGCCGACCGAAACGTACGAGGACCTGACCACCGCCCTGGTCGCCGGGTCTCATGTCCTCTTCTTCGGACCCTCGGGGGCCGGCAAGACCAACCTCGCGAAGGAGGTCTGGGAGCTGTTCCCCAAGGACGCCTGGGTCGTCTCGGCGTGCCCGGTCCTCGACCACCCGCTGTCGGTCATCGACCCGAAGGTGGCGGAACGGTTCCCACC
This sequence comes from Thermoplasmata archaeon, assembly GCA_036007995.1. GTDB lineage: Archaea > Thermoplasmatota > Thermoplasmata > Lutacidiplasmatales > UBA184 > Lutacidiplasma. The sequence continues at coordinate 2,160 of DASYOF010000290.1, read as the reverse complement.
CTGCCCGATCTGCCGGCGCCGGTTCGCCCCGGACAACGACGTCTCGGCGTTCCGACCGGAGTCGGTCGACCCGACGAAGGTCCCCGCCGAGCAGGTGCGCCTTCGGGAAGGGTTCGGCTTCGCGCGGCTCCAGGGGAGCAGCGAGGTGTTCCCCGACCACCTGACCGGGAACATCAACCTCCGCCGTCTGGAGGAGATCGGCGACCCGATGAGCCCGCTCGTGCTCGAGCCCGGGAAGCTCCTGCAGGCGAACCGCGGGCTCCTCCTCGTCGACGAGATCGGCAAGCTCCCGCTCGGCACGCAGAACGTGCTCCTCCAGGCGCTTCAGGAGGGGTCGGTGACGCCGTCGAAGTCCCGGGAAAGCTTCCCGGGAAACTTCGTGGCGGTCGGCACGTCGAACCTCTCCGACCTCGACAACATCAACGACCCGCTCTCCGACCGGCTGACGAGCCTGCACGTCACCTACAATCCGCTGCACGCCGCGAACCGGCGGATCGTCCAACTCGCCGCCCCCGCGGAGCTGAGCAGTTTCGTGCCCGAGATCCTCGTCGATGCGGGGGTCCGGGTGATCGAGACGTGGCGCCAGAAGGCGTCGGACGACAACCCGGACATCGGCGAGGTCGGCTCGAACCGGACGCTCATCGACGTCGCGGCGCGCACCGGTGCGACCGCCGTCCTCCACGACCACCCCGTGGCATCGGTCGAGGACGTCAAGGGGGGCCTCCTCCACGCGATGCGGGGCCGCATCCGGGCGCGCAGCGGCGACTCGTTCGACCAGAACGAGAAGCGCGTCCGGGAGTTCGTCGACCAGCACCTCGAACCGGCGCTCAAGCGCTCGAGCGGGGTCTACTGGTGCCGGTTCTACCGCACGGTGCTGAAGGAGAGCAAGTCGGAGGGCGAGGCGCTCGTCTCCGAAGGACGCCGGCTGAAGGACGACCCGGCGTTGATCGACTCGCTCGCCGCGCCCGGAGCGGAGTTCCCGCGGTTCCGCGCCTTCACCGCCTACGTCGGCGAACGGGGACGACGGCCCGCCGGGCTCCGCCCGGTCGACACGGCGGCCGCGACGTTCGCGCTCCTCGAGCGGTACTCGATGTTCACCTGCCAGGGTGAGGAAGCGGACGACGACGCCCGCCTCTGAGTCCGCGGTCGAGCTGCCGGACTGTAGCCAGTACCCCGAGGACGTCGGCTCGGACGACGTCCTCGACCTCGTCGACCGGGCCGCCCTGATCCGCGCGCTCGCCGAGGGCGGAGTGGAGGCCGCCAAGGCGGTCGTCGCGGAGCAGGCGGCGCGCGATGGCGCGCTCGCCGCCCGGATCGCCGCCCTCCGGGAGCGATTGCGCCGCCAGGCGTCCCGACGGGTCCAGCGGGTGGTCGGCGAGTACGACCGCCGGGTCGACGAGCTCGAAACGGTCCGACGCCGCACGGAGGCCGAACTCGCGGCCGAGCTCGCGAACGCCGAAGAACGACGGAAGCGCGCCCGGGGCCTCGATTGGTCGAAGATCGACGATGGTCTCGTCGACGACGTCCGCTCGGCGTTGCTCCTCCCGGACGCCTCCTGGATGCAACCGGTCCGCCCGACGTTCGTCGAGCGGCTCCGGGCGTTCTTCGCCCGTCTCATCGCCTGGCTCAAGGGATTGTTCGGCCGCAAAGCTGCGAAACCGGAGAAGACCCGCGGGGAGCGGTCGGTGGTCTTCGCCCGGCTCGGCGAGGGCGGCCGGTCGATCGGCTCCTCCGAGCTCGGCGAGGCGATCGCCCGCCTGACCCCGCGGGAGCGCGACGAGCTCACCGAGCGCGTCGACAAGTCGCTCAGCGCCCGGGAGCGGGACCTCCGCCGGGAGGCGGAAGCGAAGCGGCGCGAGGCCGACGAGCAGCGCCGCGCGCTCGAGGCCGAGCGGGAGGAGGCGCGGCGCCGCGCGGAGGTCGAGGCGCGCGACCGGGTCCGCGATGCCGAGTCGAAGCGGGTCGAGCGCGAACTGAAGGAGCGTGGGTTCGTCGCCGAGAAGGACGGCGGGCTCGCGGTGACGTACGGGCTCGTCGAGCGGTTCGCCCGGCTCGTCCTCGAGGAGGAGACGAAGCAGCTGCCCGCCGATGTCCGGCTCTCCCTCGCCGGAGGCGCTCCGACCGGGATGTACGAGAAGGCCCGGCTTCGGCAATCGGACG
>DASYOF010000289.1:0-5821 GCA_036007995.1 Thermoplasmata archaeon | reverse complement strand
TGATCCCCGGATCGATCTTCCTGGCCGCGGGCATCCTCTACCTCGTCCTGCCGAATCCGCTGACCGGCTCGATCTTCGGCCCCGCCGTGATCGTGATCGCGGCGTTCCTCGCCACCGTCGCGACGATCCCGTATTACAAGAAAATCGCCCCGGTCCACCGCCCGATGTCCTCGATCCCGATGTCGCTCGAGGGGCTGACGGGCGTCGTTGTCCAGACCGTCGAACCGAACAACATCAAGGGGAAGGTCCGCGTCAAATCGGAGATCTGGTCGGCCCGTTCCGACCGGACCATCCCGATCGGCGCAATCGTGAAGGTGCTCGGCGGCGAAGGGGTCGCCATCCAGGTGACGCCGGTCGACGAGAAGACCCCGAACTAGGTCTGCGAACCCAACGGAGAACGAGGAACAACGATGGTCGACGCCGCATCCGTAACCCTGCTGATCGCCGTCGTGGTGTTCGTCCTGCTGATCCTGCTCTTGCGATCCGCCCGGTCGATCCAGCCGTACCAGCAGGGCGTCGTCACCCTGTTCGGTTCGTACAAGCGTCTGATCAATCCGGGGCTGAACTTCATCAACCCGGTCGCCGCCGTCGTCCGGATGGACCTGCGGACGCAGGTGCTCGAGGTCCCCCGCCAAGAGGTCATCACGAAGGACAACTCGCCGACGAACGTCGACGCGATCATCTACATCAAGGTCGTCGACGCGCCGAAGGCGATCTTCCAGGTCCAGGACTACCACGTCGCGACCGTCGCCCTCGCCCAGACGACGCTCCGTTCGATCATCGGCGACATGGAGCTCGACGAGGTCCTCTACAACCGCGAGCGGATCAACACCCGCCTCCGGGACATCCTCGACGAGGCGACGGACCGATGGGGCGTCCGCGTCGAAGCGGTCGAGATCAAGGAGGTCGACCCGGTCGGCCCCGTCAAGGCCGCGATGGAGGAGCAAACCTCCGCCGAACGTCAACGGCGGGCGGCCGTGCTCCGGGCGGACGGGGAGAAGCGCTCCGCGATCCTCGTGGCCGAGGGACAGAAGCGCTCGCGCATCCTGCAGGCCGAAGGGCTGCGGCAGTCGAAGATCCTGGAAGCCGAGGGCGGTCGGATGGCGACGATCCTCGAGGCCCAGGGAGAGTCCCAGCGGCTCCGGATACTGTCGCTCGGGGCCGGAACCCTCGACGCGAAAGCGCTCACGGTCCTGTCGCTCGACACCGTCTCGAACCTCGGCGCCGGCCAGGCGACGAAGATCCTGTTCCCGTTCGAGTTCTCGCGCCTGATGGAAGGCGCGAGCGAATACCTCGGCACGTCCCGGTCGGTCCCCGACCGGAGCTTGAACACCCTCGACGAGCTCGAGAACCGCATCGGCAAGATCGACGACATCCTCGGCCCGATCCCCCGGCAGGACGAGCTCCTGACCGAGATCAAGAGCATCGAGGACGAGATCAAGGCCGAGACCGACGAGTCGACCGCGATGGTCGGCGGGTCGATCGACGATGGGGCGGCCCCGCACCCCGGTGTGTCGACCCCGCCGGCCCGTCTCGGACCTCCCGAGGTCATGGACATGGGATCGTTCGCGAACCGCGCCGCGCCGGCGCCCGCCGCGGCGTCGAGCCAGGCGAACCCGCCACCCCCGCCCGACCCGAAGAAGCGACCTCCCCCGCCGTAACGCGCGGGGGGGTCGACGCGGTCGGGGGGGCGTCCCGTTCGACCAGCGGTCCGGATCGCGGCCTCTCACCGTAGGCTCTCGAACAGCGCGATCCACTGCGGGATCACGTGGTCCCAGCCAAATTTCTCGGCGCAGGCGATTCCGTGTCGCCCGAACCGTGCGCGCAGCGGCTCGTCCTCCGCGAGACGGGTCAGGGCGATCGCGAGCGCGCCCGGGTCGTTCGGCGGGCACAGGAGGGCGTTCTCTCCCTCGACGACCACCTCCGCAATTCCCCCGACTCGGGTCGTCACGATAGGGAGCCCCGCCGCCATGGCTTCGATCAGGACGGCCGGTGTGCACTCGAAAAGCGACGGGAGGACGAACAGGTCGGCCTCGGCGTACTCCCGGAGCACCTCCGCTCTCGGAAGGGCGCCCGTCACCGTCACCGATTCGCGGATGCCGAGCTCGGTCGCCAAGCGCTCGACGACCGCTCGGCCGCCCCAATCCTCTCCGACGAGCCGCAATCGCAAACCGACGCGCCGAGGCACCTGAGCGGCCGCGCGGATGAGCGGGTCGAGTCCCTTCTGGCCTGGGTCCAGACGACCAACGAAGAGCGCCGTGAGCGATCCCCGATCGGCGGGGCGACCTGGTCCGGCGAACGCCGCCACGTCGACCCCCGGGGGAATGCGGGCGAGCCGGTCGGGCAAAACCCCGAGGGAGCGGAGAAGCTTCGACTCGAGCTCGGTGTGGGTGACGACCCGGTCCGCAGGCCCGAGGGAAAGTTGCGTAACCGCGCGGGCGTACGTCCTCCAACCGGGGGTTCCGCGACCCGCATCGAAGTGCGTCTCGATGACGAGCGGGGTCCTTCGCACGCGTCGAACACTGGCCGCCATCCAGGTCGGGGCCATGCCGAACGCATGCGCGTGCACGACGTCGGAGCGGGCCGTCAGCAAATCGACGGCCATCCCGGGCGAGACGAGTCCCAGGCCGTGCGGGGCCGGGATCGTTCGGAGCACTCGATGCCGGCGCACGGGGTAGCTTTCGGGGGGCGGGCCGGGGGAAAGGCGGGCGAACGGGCGGTCCCTCGAAAGGTCGGTGGTCACGACTTCGACGGAGTGGCCGCGCGCGAGAAGCCCCCGCACGATGCCTTCGACCTCGAACTCGACGCCCCCGAGGGCGGGCGGATATCGGTGGGTCACCTCGAGGACGCGCATCCCCTACGGCCCCGGAGCGGGACCGGGCCCCGCGGGTCTGGCGCCCGCGGGTTCCCCCTTCCGCCATGGCCCACCGAGGACCAGCCAGGGACGTGGGTTCGGCTCGTCGCGAATCAGGACCACCAGGAGCTGCACGAGAGTGACCGTCACGAGGACGGCCCACACGTAGAGGAGGTCGTACCGGAGTGTTCCCCAGAAGCTCGAATCATCGATGTTCTGCGCGAACGTGTAGCTCTGCGGGAACGCGGGAGAGGCGAACCAGACCCCGAGGACGTCGTTCGTGAGGAGGAAACCCAGGGCGACGACGACGAAGACGTAGAAAAACCGCCGGCGGTCGGGATGGAGCGTGTAGACGTCGGCGGCGAGCAACGCGAACGGGTAGAGCATGTACTGCTCGTTGACCCCGCCACGGGACAACAAGAGCACCGTCGTCACGAAGAGGAGCGCCCGCAAGGTGGCGCCGGCCGTGGGGGTTCGGAGCCAACGGGCCGCGTACCACCCAGCGAGGATGCAGGCGGGAATCCACAGTCGGGTCAGGATCTCGAAGTAGATCGGATGGGATTGCAGCGGCGCCGCGAGAAACGGCAGGTTGAGTAGTTGGACCCAGTTCATGCCGCCGGAGCCGCCCCCCGTCGAGGACGCCGTCCCGGCCGAGATCGAGTCGACGCCCCAGCCGGCGGCGAGGAACGCGACAACGGTCAGCACGCCGACCAAGGCGAGCCCCACGAACGGCCACAGGCGCCGATATCCCCGGTTCCGGAAGAATTCGAGCGGGAGGAAGATGACGGTGACCCACTTGGCGAAGATCCCGAATCCCCAGAGGATCGACCGCTCCGCGGCCTGCGCTTCCGACGCGAGGAGCACGGCCAGAACGACCGCGGTCGTGACCGAATCGAGCTGGCCCCAAATGGCGCTGATCAATATGTCGTACGGGAAGAACATCCAGAACGAGAGCGCGGCGATGGCCAGCCGGCGGTCGTGGGTCTCCCGGAGTACATACCGGTACAGAAGCCCGGCGACCAGGAGGTCCCCGGCGATCGGACCCTGCTTCAGGAGGAAGTAGAGGGCGAACCGGTTCCCGCCTCCGACGTGCTCCCAGAGAACGTACGTTCCGCCAAAGATGTCGGGCCAGAACGGAAGGTACGCCGCGCCATAGAGCCACTCCCCGGTGTAGCCGAAGCTGACCCCGGGGACCGGCGGCCACTCGCCCAGGTACGGATTCGATCCGTGCGAAACGACGTACCCGGTTCGGACCCAAACCTCGAGGTCGTACGGATGGCCGGTCCAGAACGAGAACGCCTCACGGAGCGCCAGGCCCGCAAGGAGGACCGCGGCGATGACACGCGTCTGTCGCGCGGCGAACCAGGCCCGAACGGGGTTCAGCACGTCGCCCCCGGGCGGGGCGAGGGTGGGTCCGACGGGCGGTCCGGGTTTGGTCCTGGGCACGCGACGATGGCGCCCGGGACGGTTGCCCGGCATATCAGACCGGTCGAGTACCACGAACCGGGTCGGAGTCCGGGCGGCGGGCGCTGGGTCGCCGGCGGCGCTACGATCCCTCCGCCGAGAGACCGCCAACCGGGGACTCGCCGATGGCGTCCGGGGAGAGCCCGCGGATCGGGGGCCAGCGGACGTGATCCTGCCCGGCGGAGCCGGCGTCGATCCGAGCGAGCGTTCCGGCGAGCGCCTCCCCGGCCAGCAAGGTGGAAAGGGCGAACACGCCGCCCGGTCGCCGGGTCTCTCCCGCGAGCAGGCGGATCGCCCGGCGGGGGTTCCGCCAGGCGTACCGGCCGATGGTGAGCGGCTCCACGGCGAGTCGGTCGCGGATCTGCCAATGGCCGAACACGATCCGGCGGCGCTGGCGTACGTGCTCGCGGAACGTCCCCGGCGAGGTGATCGAAACGAGCGCGCGCGGAGCGTACCGGAGTTCGCCGTGGTTCTGGACGAGCCACCCCCCGACGAACGAGCCGTCGTTGATGATCCCGCCGCCGAGGGGCGGAAGCTCCCGCACGGGCATCAGCAGGAGCTCGTCGGAGAGGTGGTTCCCGGAGCCGTCGGAGAGGACGGCCGAATGGAGCGAGTTGTGGATGCCCCACAAGAGCGCGACGGCGGACGAGAATGTCCCTGGCGTGCCGGTCGGCGGCACCGGTCGACCCATGACCGCGAAGCGCTCGCACGGCGCGGCCGCGGCCTCGAGCAGCGCGCGAACCGAACCGGGGCAGGCCCGAGCGTCACCGTTCAAGAGGACGAGATAGTCCCCCTGGGCGCGCGCGAACACTTCCGCGAGCGCCGCGGACTTCCCCTCGCGGCGGGGCTGGACGACGAGTTCGATCCGCGGATCGCGCGCCGCCATCCCGCGGACGATGTCCGCCGTTCCGTCCGTGCTCCCGCTGACGACCACGACGAGCTTCACCCACTCGGCGCCCTCGGGGAGAGCCTGGTCGAGCAGCGACCGGACCGCGCCCTCGATCCGACCGCGCTCGTTGTACGCGACGACCCCTCCGGAGAGGGAGAACGGGGGGTCCGGGCCGCTGGTCATGGGGCCTCGGCGCGGACGACGGCGGTGGCGGGCGTATAGAGGGTGCGGAGCTCGTCGAACTGGCGCGTCTCATACGCGAGGCGGTCGAGACGGGCCACGACACGAAACTGCTTCGCTGGACGTCCAGTCCGGATGAGGCGTCGGTTGCGGGCCAGGGCCGCCAGGGTCAGGTACCAGGCCATCACCGGGAACAGCGCGGCGTTCAACAGCCGAACCGGAACGGGCGCGGACCTCTCGGGCGGGAGCTCGGGGAGGCCGGCGCTCCGCCACCGCTCGTAGAGCCGGGGCACTTCCTCCGCCAGCCACGACGCCGCGTGGACCAGCCCCCGGTAGTACGACTCGCCCGCGACCGGGCGGGCCGTCAGCGCTTCCCGAGCGAACAGGAACCCGCGCGGATGGCGGAACTCCGCCCGCGCCGCTCGGTCGTCCAG
>DASYOF010000288.1:0-1613 GCA_036007995.1 Thermoplasmata archaeon | reverse complement strand
GGTCACGTTGGCGCGTACGGTCGTGGCGAGGGCCGCACCGACCGTGGGTTCCGAGGTCGTCAGGGAGATCGCCAGGGGAAGGGGCGCGACATCGATGGTGCGGGTGAGCGTGACCGCCTCGGACAGCGCATCGGTCACCGTGACGGACGCCGCGTACTCCCCCGGCGCGGCGTAGGCGTGGGTCGGGTCCTCCGCCGAACTGGCATTGCCGTCGCCGAAGTTCCAGAGGTACCGGAAGGGGGCCGCCCCACCGGTCGCCGTGACCGTGAACGACACGTGGAGCGGCGCGGCTCCCGTCGCCGGGGCCGCGGTGACGCTGGCGGATAGCGCGGAGCCCGCGGGGAGGAGATGGGTCGGGGCCGACGGCGGGCCTCGAGCGTGGGGTGCTGGACCGCCGAGACCCCAGCCGGCGACGAGGAGACTCGCGACCAGGATCCCGAGGACCCGGGTTCCTGGTCGCGCGTACCAAGTTCCTCCCGCCGCTAGCGGAGAGTTCGTGAGACGAGGACGAACGCGGTCCTGGCTCCGCACGGAGAGTTTCCTGCGATCGAACTCCGCCGATTCGTCGCCGACGGTCCCACCATCGGCCGGGTAAAGAATCTTGGCCCGGCGGAAGCGGAGACCGTTCGGTCGTCGGACCCCGTTCCCGCCTTCCATGGCCATGGGAGAGACTCGCCGACCGGTCGCCGCTCCCGCGGGCGGCGCGCCGGTCCCCAACGCGGACGACTCCCGAGTCGACGAACGGCTCCGTCCGACCGGCTAGGGCCGGGGGCGAGCGCGTCGTCGCCAGAGCACCACCGAGGCGACCGCCACGGCGGCGAGGACGACGACGACCGCGCCGAGCACCGCCCAGGTCGTCCAGGACGTCGCCGCGCCCGCGGGCGTGGTCGGCCCGCTGACGACGACGGTCGCGTTGCCGTACCGGGTTTCCCCGGCCGAATCGTCGACCCGGACCGAGACGTGGAACGTGCCGGTCGCGCTCGGCATGCAGGTCACGTTGAATCCGGTCGACGAGGACGGGCAACCGCTCGGCAATCCGCTCCAGCTCGCGGTGAGCGGCGCCGCTCCGCCGAGCACGTCGGCGCTGAATCGGACCGATTGCCCGAGGTGCACGCTCGATTCGTTCGCGACAAGGGCGACCGCGAGCGGTCGGACGACCTGGACCTCGACCTGAGCGCTGACCACCTCGCTCAGCTGGTCCGTCACCGCGACGGAGACCTGGTAGGTCCCGGGCCCGGAGTACGTGTGCGATTCGTTCGCGGACGCCGAGAGCTGCGAGCCGTCGCCAAAGTTCCAAGCGTACGTGAACGGGCCGAGCCCGTCCGTCACGGTCGCGGCGAACGTCACCGGCGTGCCGCTGATCGCGACGGTCGGCGGGGCGGCGAGCGAGACGGTCATTGGCCGCACCACCAAGACGCTGAGTTGGCTCACGATCTGGTGGCCGTCGTTGTCCGTCACCGACAGGGTCGGGGAGAACTGGCCGGGACTCGTGTACTCGAACGTGGCCGACGGGCCGGTGGCCATCGACGACCCGACCCCGAACGTCCAGGAGAAGTTGTACGGGGCCAGGCCACCGCTCGTGTTCGCACCGAACGTGACGTCGAGGGGGGCGA
>DASYOF010000287.1:0-4474 GCA_036007995.1 Thermoplasmata archaeon | reverse complement strand
GTACCGGACGATCCGGAACGTCAGCCGGTCGGGCGCGAACCCCCACGCGGCGAGCCCCCGCTGGATCGTTGGCACCATCGTCGAACCGGGGAACGGTTCCTCGGGCATCGGCACCCGGCTTTCGAGCGCGTAGCGGATGTCCCAGGGGGCCCAGCCGGACTCCCCGGTGCGGGCGGCGAACTCCTCGCGGAGCTCGCGGGCGAACCGGCGGAGCGGGGCGCCGGCGGTGCGGGCGAGTCCTCGAAGCCGGCTCGCCGAGACGCCCTCAAAGGCGAGGCGCAGCTCGGCGAACGTCCGGAAGCCGGCCGAGCGCGCCCGGTCGTTCCGGAGTCCGATGAGCCGCCGCAGCGGCTCCTCGAGCGCGTCGTGCAGCGGCTCCTCGGCGCGCCACGCCTTCTCGCGCTCGCGGCGGTCCGGGGAGCGGCGGATGGCGTCGTAGACGACCGCCCGCCCGACGCGCTTTCCATGCCACGTCGGCCGGTACCGGACGATCCGGGACTGCAGTCGGCTGCGGAGGCGGACGATCTCCGGCGATTGCTCGACCTCCGCGTCGAGGCGCGCCCGCCGGAGCAGTTCGCTCCGCCGGTCGAGGAGGGGGGAACCGAGCGGACGTTCGAGCCGGCGCGCGAGCCCGGCGAGCTCGGGCGACCGGAGGAAGGCGGCCCGCTCTCCCTGGAGCCGGACGATCGTCCGCGCATCGCCGTGGCCGGTGTAGAGCGACCAGTCCGCAAGGCCGAGGCCGCGGTCCCAGGTCGACAAGCGCCGCTCGACCCGGTCGAGCTCCCGCACCGCGTCGCGGTCCATCGCGCCGGCGGCCGGCGGCATCGTCCGGCCGACGAACGCACCGGGATAGAAGCTTACGCGCGTTCCCCGACGCAACCATCAAATAGAGGGCCCGGGTGCGCGCCCCGGCATGTATTATCTCGACCATCGGCGGGACGTCGTACGCGTTCCCCCGGAGCGGCTCGGCCCCAAGCTGGAAAACGTGCTCACCGAGCTCGCGCAGCAGCAGTTCGAGGGGAAGTTGTTCGACGGCCAGAACCTGACGGTCATGATCCAAGGGGTCCGACCGATCGGGGAGGGCCACATCATCCACGGCGACGGCGGCGTCTACCAGGAGGTCGAATACGACTCCCTCGTCTTCCGCCCGGAGATCCAGGAGGTCGTCGAGGGCTCGGTCGTCGAGATCCGCAAGTTCGGCGCCTTCGTCCGGTTCGGTCCGCTCGACGGGCTGCTCCACGTCAGCCAGATCATGGACGACCGCGTGAACATCGACGAGCACAACCAGCGGCTCGTCGGCGTCGAGACGAAGCGCGACCTCAAGGTCGGCTACAAGGTCCGGGCCCGGGTCGTCTCCCTCTCGCTCTCCGAGATCTCCCCGCGCGACAGCCGCATCGGCCTCACGATGCGCCAGCCCGGCCTCGGCCGCCTCGAGTGGGTCATCGACGCCCACAAGAAGGCCGACGAGAAGTCCGGGAAGCGCCCCGCGAAGAAGGAGTCCGGCAAGGCGCCGGCGCCCGCGAAGGCGCCCGCGCCCGCCGCGAAGTCCGCCGAGGGGGCGAAGGCCGCGTGATCAACCTCAAGGCGTGCAAGAACTGCAAATCGATCGGGGACAGCAACAAGTGCCCCCGGTGCGGCGGCGAGACCTCGCGCGAGTGGCAGGGGTACCTCGTGGTGATCGACCCCGAGAAGTCGGAGATCGCCCGGAAGATGGGGATCCATGCGAGCGGGCGGTACGCGCTCCGGGTCAAGTGACGAGCGCGTCTGGTTCGTACCCCCGTCCCTAAGGGCCGCCCTCGCCGAGCGGTACGGGCCGGTCTACGACGGCGCGGAAGCCGCGAAGCGGGTCCGCGCGCTCGCCAACTTCGCGAGCTGCGGGGACCGGGTCACCGGCCTCGCGATCGAGGTCGGGAACCTCCCGCTCCTCGGGATCGTGGATTTCAAGACCCAGAGGAACGAGCCGATCGACCCGGCGCAGTTCGCCCCGCTCGCCGCGCGGGGCCGGCGGCGGGTCGCGAACCCGGCCGGGACGCTCACGGAGCGGTTGCGCCGGGCGGTCCGGGAGATGCTCGCGAACGGTGGCGGACTCCTCGAGGTCGACGGAGAAGAGGACCTCGGCTCGCTCGCGCTCGTCGAGGCGCTCCCTCTCGGAGCGACCGTTATATACGGCATCCCGGGTGCGGGGGTCTCATTCGTCAGGGTCGACGCCGCGGCGAAGGAACACGTGAACGCGCTCGTCGGCCAGATGGAACTTCGGAGGGTGGACCTTGGACCTGAAGATCGTTGAAGAGCGGAAGAACCCGCTCCTGAAGCGGACCGAATACCGGTTCGAGATGAGCCACCCGACCGCCTCCACGCCGAAGCGCGACGAGGTCCGCCAGGAGCTCGCGAGCCAGCTGAAGGTCCCGAAGGAGCGGATCGTCGTCGAGCGGATGCACGCGAAGTTCGGCACGCCGATGAGCGTCGGCGAGGCGGCCGCGTACAGCTCGAAGGACGCCGCGCTGTCGACCGTCCGCGAACACATCCTGATCCGAAACGGCCTCAAGGAGAAGGCGAAGCCGGCGGTGCCGGGCGCCGAGCCGGAGGCCGCCGCCCCCGCGGCGCCGGAGAAGCCGGCCGAGAAGGCCGCCGAAAAGGCCGCCGAGAAACCGGCGGAGAAGGCCGCGGAGAAGCCGGAAGCGAAGCCGTCCGAGCCGCACGCCGAGAAGCCCGAGAAGCCCGCGAAGGCGGCGAAAGCGCCGAAGGCGGACAAGGCCGAAAAGGCCGAGAAGGCCGAGAAGGCCCCCGCGAAGGAGGCTTAGATGGCGAAGGCCCGGGTCGGGCTGTACTCGACGAAGGGCGACCAGCTCACGCGCACCCACAAGTCGTGCCCGAAGTGCGGGCCGGGGACGTTCCTCGCCGAGCACCCGAACCGGCGCTCGTGCGGAAAGTGCGGCTACTCCGAGGCGAAGACCGCGGCGGCCCCTTCGGCGCCGCCGACGCCGACCCCGGGCCGGGCCAAGGCCGCGAAGGCGGCCTAGGCCGCCGCCACCCCCGGCGGTCGCCCCGACCGCCCGGGGCGGAATCGAATTCGGCCGACGTTGACCTGCCGAACGTCCCCCAGCGGGAATCCGGATCCACCGTTCCGAACTTCCGCCCGACCCATCGCGGAATATGCACGGGCGACGGGCGGTCGCCCCGGTCCGGCGATGAGACGGGGCCCGAAGCATCCTCCTAGGTGGCGTTTAATAGCCGAAGCCACGCGTAATTGCCACGTGTGGTCCCCCCCGGGCCCGGTGCCCCCACGAGTCGGGCGGCCGGAAGTATGGGCGGAGCTTCTCCGGCGCCGCGACCGGGCCGCGGGTGGCACGGGCGGACTGACGGTTCTTGAGGGTACGAGCGGAGTCGGCAAATCGACGGTCCTCGCGCTCCTCGCCGAGGCGTCGCCCGCGCCGCGGTATCGCGTTGCGACCGCCCGGGCTTCGTGGGCCGAGTACCTGCCCCCGTTCCAGCTGATCGAGGACGCGCTCCGCTCGCTGGCGGCCGGGCCGACGGAGGCCTCCCCGAACCTTGACGGCGCCCACGACTCCGCCCCCCTCGCCTTCCAACCCGCCGTGGAGCGGACCCGGGCGCGATTCTCCGAGATGGACCCGCTCGGGTCGATGGACGAGGACGCCCCCTCCGACCTCGCCTCCGACCGGCTCCGCCTGTTCGGCTCGTGGGCGGAGCCGATCCTCGCCGCCGCGCGGGAGGCGCCGGTGCTCCTCCTGCTCGACGACCTGCATCGGGCGGACGAGGGCTCGCGCGCGTTCGTGCTCTACCTTCGGTCCCGCGTCGCGGACCGGCCGATCTGGATCGTCGCGACGTGCGACCCGCCGAGCTCCGGCGCTCGCACGCACCCGGACCCGATGGCCGCGCTGCGGGAGGTCGCGTCGGGAGACTGGGTCGTCCTCCCCCCGCTTTCGGAGGCCGAAACTTCCGAGTTCGTCGCGTGGGCGCTCCCCGGAAGCCCGCTCGCGCCGGCGGAGCTCCACGCGCTGTACGCGAGGTCCGGCGGCGTGCCGGTCCGAATCGTCCGTCTCCTGTCCCCGTCCGCCGCCCAGGCGTCCTCGACCGACGCCCATCGGCCGACGACCTCGCCCGCGGGCCGAGGCGCCGGCCACGCCGAGCCCGAAGAGGATCGCGTCCTCCACCTCGCCCTCCTCGCCGGACCGGAGATCGATCGGTCCACGATCTCGGAGGCCGCCGGCCTGAGCGAAGCCTCGACCACCCGCCACCTCGAACGGCTCGCCTCCAAGGGATTGATCCATCCGACCGGAGCGGGACGGTTCGCCTTCGACCGGGAGGAGGCGCGGGACAGCCTCATCGCCCGGCTTCCGGCGGACACCGTGCGTCAGTACCATCGCGAGCTCGCGCAGGCGCTTGTGAAGAGCGGGTCGACGGACGTGCCGACCGTCTACCGCCTCGCGCGCCACACGTACCTCGGCGGCCTCGA
>DASYOF010000286.1:0-3090 GCA_036007995.1 Thermoplasmata archaeon | reverse complement strand
TCCTCGCCCGGCCTCTCCGGCAGCCGGCGGGTGATCTCCTGGGGCGCCGGGGTCCTCGCCCGCCCCCTGACGCCGGTGAAGGACCCGATGAGCGGGTTCTTCGCCGTACGACGGGACGTGCTCGTCCGCGGCGAGCTCGAGCCGGTCGGCTACAAGATCGTCCTCGAGATCCTCGTCAAATGCCACCCGTCCCCGGCGGTCGAGGTCCCGTTCGTGTTCGGGGCCCGAACCGCCGGCCAGAGCAAGCTCGGGTCCGGGGAGATCGGCCGGTATGTCCGGCACGTCGGGCGGCTCTACGCCTGGTCGCTCGGGGCGCGCCGGCGCGCCTCGATGACCCGATAGCCCCCGCCGCGGGCGAGCACGGTCACGTTCTGCGCCCAGTGCTCGGCGAGCCAGCTCTGGTAGAACCGGATCCCCTGGCTCCCCTTGCCGACGACGAGGAGTCGCCCCCCGTCGGCCAGGTGGGCCGGAGCGGCCTCGAGCAGTTCGAGGATCAGCTCCCGACCGGCGTGGTACGGCGGGTTCGTCGCGACGATGTCGAACCGCTCCCCCTCGACCGAGGCGAACAGCGAGCCCGCCCGGACCTCGGCGTTCGCGAGCTTGTTGCGGCGGACGTTTCGGCGCGCGAGGGCGATCGCTCGGCGATTGACGTCGGTCATGAGGACTCGGCCCTCCGGGGCCGCCTTCGCCGCGGCGACCCCGACGGCCCCCCATCCGCAGCCGAGGTCGAGGACCCGGTCGCCGGGGCGCGCCTCGAGCGACTCGATGAGGAGCGCGGTCCCGGGGTCGAGGCCGGACGAGCCGAACACGCCCCGGTCGACCTCGAACACGAGCACGGAGCCCCGGAATAGGAACCGAAGCTCGCGCCGCTGGGACGGCGAGCGGGGTCGTTCGGTGAAGTAGTGGTCGGGCGCCTCGACCGAATCTTCGGTCGGCATCCGGCTAGCTCCGCCGGCCGAAGAGGCCCCCGCGGGGGCGGGCGGTCGCCGCGGTCTCCGAGCCGAGCGCCTCCCGCAGGAGGTCCCGCTGGTGGGCGGAGAGGTGCTTCGGGAGCTCGACGTGGACGAGGACGATCTCGTCCCCCCGGCTCGTGCCGCGAAACGTCGGGAACCCTTCCCCGCGAAGGCGGAACTGCGACTCCGGCTGGGTTCCCGCCGGCACCTTCAGCACCGCTTCCCCGGTCACCGTCGGCACTCGGACCTCCCCGCCGAAGAGCACGACCGGGAGCGGGACGGTCGTCTCCGTGTAGGCGTCCTTCCCCTCCCGCCGGAGCCGAGGGTCCTGGTCGAGCGTCACCTGGACGAACAGGTCGCCGGGTTTCCCGCCGGCCGGCGCCGCTCCGCCCTGGCCCCCGAGGCGGAGGACCGACCCGTCCTCCATCCCGGGCGGGACCGTCACGCGGAGATGGCGGGTCTGGCGGACCGTTCCCCGGCCCTTGCACACCGGGCACGGGACCTTGATCCGGCGTCCGGTGCCGTGGCACGTCGGGCACTCGGAGACCGTGATCATCTGGGTGTAGCCGCGGGTCGTGGTCCGACGGATCTGGCCGCGGCCCTCGCACTGCGGGCACGTCTCGAGCTCGGTGCCGTCCTTCGCCCCGGTCCCCTGGCAGCTGGCGCACGGGTCGGTCGTCGGGACGGTCAGTTCCGGCTCGGCGCCGGTGACCGCGGCGGAGAGCGGGAGGCGGATCGCGACCTCGATGTCCGGCCCTCGGTACCCCTGGCCCATCCCGTCGCGACCGCGGCCCGTGGCGAACGTGCCGCCGATGAACCCCTGGCGCAGCAATTGCTCGAGAAAATCGGTCCCGCCGAGGAGGTCCTCGAGGTCGGCGCGGTGCGTGAAGTTCTGCCAGTTGAAGCCGCCCGGCCCGAAGTCGCTCTCGACCCCGCCGAATCCCATCTGGTCGTAGCGCCGCCGCTTCTCCGGGTCGACGAGGACCTCGTACGCCTCGCTGACCTCCTTGAACTTCTCCTCGGCGGCCTTGACGTCGCCGGCGTTGACGTCGGGGTGGTGCAGGCGCGCGAGGCGTCGGTACGAGGTCTTGATCTCGTCGGTCGTCGCCGAGCGGGGGACGCCGAGCACTTCGTAGTAGTCGCGCTTCGCCACGGTGGATCTCTCGATCGGTCGGGTCCGCCCGTCACCTGCGGGGGCGCTATTTACGGGCTCCCTTGCCCGGCCGCCATCGCACCGTCACCGGCGTCCCTGGGGCGAGCCGGAGACGTCGCGCCGCCGAGCCGTTCCGCTCCGCGACCTCGAGAAAACCGAAGCTGGAGCCGAGAATCCCGAGCTCGCCGGGGCTCCCGTCCTCGTAGGTGCGCCACCGCCGGACCGCGCGGGGCCGCGAGCCGCTCGCGACGAGCGAGGCGGTCGCCGCTCCGGGCGGGAGGGAGGTCGGCGGGAAGTTGGTGATCGCGTTGCCGAACACGTCGACGTGCAGGACCTCGCCGGTGAGCCTCCGGACCCCACGTCGGAACACGGGGAGTGGCAGCTCCCGAAGCTCGTGCGGCGTACCGATCCGCTGGAGCGGGCGGCCAACGGCCAGGGCGGCGGCGGCCGGGGCGAAGACGTCCCGCCCCTCGAACGTCGCGCTGGACCGGCCCCCGGGGGCGAGCCGGCTCGCGAGCAGTCGTACGGCCGACCCGCCGCCGAGCGACCGTCGGGCGAGCGCGAGGATCCCGTTGTCCGGCCCGACGAGGAACGAGCCATCCGAGGTGCGGATGGCGACCGGCGCCCGATCGCCGCCGACCCCCGGGTCGACGACGGCCACATGGATGGTGCCCGGCGGAAACTGCGGGGCGATGTGCCCGAGGAGGAACGCGGCCTCCCGGACCGATTGGGGCGGTAGGTCGTGGGCGATGTCGACCACCCGCGCCCGAGGGGCCCGTCGGGCGAGGACCGCCTTCATCTGGGCGGCGTACGCCCACCCGATGTCCGTCGTCAGCGTGACGAGCGGGGAGCGCCGCATCGGGCGGCTCGGCGTGGGGAGCCCGGCCTTACGATTTCATGATCGCGACGAGGAAGATCGCGATCGCGGCGAGGGCACCGACCGCCGCGGCGACGATCACGAGGACCGTCTGCTCGAGGAGGCCC
>DASYOF010000285.1:0-2819 GCA_036007995.1 Thermoplasmata archaeon | reverse complement strand
CTCACCGTCGCCGCCGAAGCGGGGGTGCGGCCGGCCACGACGCGATTCCCGCTGGAGGAGGCGAACTCGGCGCTCGCCGCCATGAGGTCGGGCCGCATCGAGGGAGCCGCCGTCCTGGTTCCGTGAGCTACGCGGCGGAAGCCCTATCGGGAGCGGCGAGTTGGTACGGCCCCGTCCGAACCGCCGCCCGCTCTACCGGACGAACCATCGACACCGAATCGAGGACTCCTCCTCCTCGCCGAGCCCCGGCGGTTCTTCGTGACTAGCGCGCCGCCATGGACGTCCCACGATTCAGTCACTTGGCCGGGAACCTCGGACGCCGCCGTGGCAGCGTTCGGCCTCGGGCCAATCGACGGAGAATCCGGAGAACCCGGGGGCGCGTCAGGCCATCGACTCGAGCGGCAGCCGCACGAACCCGGATTTGAGCTGCATTTCGCCGGTGGTCCGGTCGATCGTCCCGCGGACGCCGAAGCGACGGCCGGAGCCGGAACTCTCGACCATGTACCAGACGACCTCGAAGACACCGCCGCGCGCCACCGCCTCGCCGAAATGCGGGCGCATCTCCAGCCACCGGTTCTTCGCCATCGCGGCGAGATACGTCCGGTCGATGGCCTCCTGGGCCGACGTGATCGGCCCGCCCGTCGGGTTCACGACCTTCCGGACGACCATCTTCCGTTCCGGCCCGGCGGACGGCTCGCCGAGGCGGAACCGACGATACCGGATCGAGTACTCCTCCTCCGTGTCGCGTCGGTCCATCAGCGTCCAGAGCCACGGTACCGTGCTCGGCGCAACGGCGCTGTACCCTTCGCGACGGCGGGCGACGCCGGCCCGCCAACGCGCCAAGCCCCGGACGGCGAGGTAGCCGCCGTAGATCGCGGTCAGGATCCACGCCGTCTCGACCCAGAGCGGGAACGGCACGTGACCGCGCTCGAGGCTGAGGGTCACGAGCGTCGTGGCGGTCAGCGTGAGCATGATGACGTTGATCGCGACGTCGGCGTCGAGCCGGAGCTCCTTCCAAGTGAACGGCAGCAACGGGTGGACCGCAAAGTGCGTGAAGCCGTCGAGGAACACGTGGGAAAGGCCCCCGATCTCCATCGCGACGAAGTAGAGCAGCGTCGAGGCGTGCGGGAAGTACGGGAGGAACGGCAGCAGGAAGCTCCCGACGGCCGCGATGATCGTCACGCCCGCGATCGAGTGAGTGACCCCGTGGTGCTCGAAGATCGGAAACCGCCGGGCGAGCGGGAACAGGAGAGCGTCCGCGTCCGGGAGCCCGCCGGCGAGCGCGCCGGCCGCGATGTACTGCGGGGAGGCCGGCCCCCAGATGACGAACGAGAGGAGGTAGGCGAAGACGACGTGGGTGAACAGATCCATCGCGGTACCGACGACCGCTCAGCACCGGTGTTCCTAAGCTCTCCGGGGGTCCGTCCGAAGGCCGCAGCGCTGGCTCAGCGGACGAGGGCGCGTCCCGCATGCCCCCGAGACCGCGTCACCCGTCCCGAACGACGGCCAGCAGGAATCCGTCGTGGCCCTTCGAGCCGACCGTCTGGATCGTCGTCGCGTCCACCCGGGGGTCGGCGGCGACCTGGTCGTTCATTCGGCGGGTCCCCTCGACGTTCCCGTCGCCGGACCCCGGCTGGGCGACCGCCCCCTTGCGGACCACATTGTCGACGACGATCACCGTGCCCGGGCGGCCCAGCTTGACGGCCCAGTCGAAGTACGCGGCGTTGTTCGGCTTGTCCGCATCGAGGAAGACGAAGTCGAACGGTCCCCCGGGTTCGGCCGCCAGCTTCGGGAGCAGGTCGAGCGCCGGGCCGAGCCGCAGATCGACAAGGAGCTCGACATGGGCGCGGGCGAAGTTCGCCCGGGCGACCTCGGCGTGGCGGGGGTCGACCTCGAGCGTGACCAGGCGACCGCCCGTGGGGAGCGCACGGGCGAGCCAGATGGTGCTGTATCCGCCGAGGGTCCCCACCTCGAGGATCCGACGGGCGCCGTGCGACTTCGCGAGAAGGTGGAGGAACTTCCCTTGCAGGGGCGAGACCTGGATGGGCGGCAGTCCTGCTGTGCTCGCGGCGGCCAGCGACTCCGCGAGGATGGGGTCGTGGGCGACGAACCGCGATTCCAGATATTCGTCGACCCGGCGCACGAGTTCGTCGTCGGCCATGCGTCTCGCGAATTCGCCGGTGGCTCTTCAGGGTTCGCGGCGGGGTCTCGGGGCGGGCGAAGGTCAGACGGGCACGTCGACGAGCAGCACTCCTTCGGGGGGGATGACCCAGGTCGTCGGCATCGACCCGGCGACGTACGTCGAAACGACGGGCGCCGGCTCGCTGGGGTCCCAGGCCCACGCGATCGCCGGCCCGCTCACGGGGAACCCGCTCCCGTTCAGAGCGAGCCGCAATCCGTCGACGGTGTTGACGTTCGAGACCAACAGTGAGGTCGAGGTCGCGTTCGATCCCACGACCGCCACGTCGTACGAAGGGCCGCCGAGGATGGTGGTGTTGTCGATCGTCGCCATCGACAGATTGCGGAACAAGTACGAGTAGAGCTCGAAGGTCGGCCGGGGTTGTCCCCCATCTCCGAGGAGCCCGAACGGCGAGAGCCCGGTGGTCGCCTGGAGGTCGAAGAACGAGAACTGGCTTACGTTGAGCTCGAGCCCTCGCGCGACCGCGGCGGCCACGAGCGGAACGTCCGGATACGATTGGATGTACGCGGAATACGGCCCCAGGATGGCGCCGTTGTACTCGTCCACGAACACCGGCAGGTGGCACGTCGGGCAGGCGGCCGCCACCTCCGCCTGCGTCGTCCGGTAGTCGCTCGGGAAG
>DASYOF010000284.1:0-5557 GCA_036007995.1 Thermoplasmata archaeon | reverse complement strand
CGGACCATCTGGTGCATCCGCCGGATGACCGAGGGGATCGGGAGCGGGTTCGCCCCGACGACGTCCTGGAGCACGACGGCGTCGGCCGTCTCCTCGAGGATCTCCGGGCCGATCATCCGCTGGGCGAATCCGCGGACGATGTTCCGCGTCCGCGCACTCATCCGGCCCGGGGTTCGGACCTCGAGGAGGGGGGCGCCCGCGATGTACTCCGCGATCAGGCGGCGGAACAGGTGGTCCTCGTCCATGTCGTTCGAGATCTCGACCGTTCGCTTCACGCCCTCCGAGCGCGGCCCTTCGTCGGCGTAGAGGGTCAGCGAGCCGTCCGAGCGCGGGGAGAACAGGAGGACGTCCCCTTCGTGGAGGCCCCGGCTCGTCACCCAGTTTTTCGGAAGCGAGACGATGTACGTCGAGCCTCCGGTCTTCTGGATCCGCCGGCCGTGGAAGCCTCCGGTGCTCCGCATATCTGGAGGGGGCGACCACCCATCTCTATACTTTATAGATTTGCGCGGGCGGCGGCTTCCGGGCGAGGGAAACGGGACGCCGGACCGATGATTCCGACCGCCCGGCGGGCGGCCTAAATAGCTACGGGGACGCTGGCGCCGAAGGACCCATGGACCCCGAGCGCGCTCCGAGGCCGGGCGCCGGACGCACCGGCCCGGACCTTCGGACGCTCGGGACCCGGTCGACGCGCTACCACCGCCCGAGGGCGCCGTTCTGCGGCGTCGGCTACTGCACCAACTGCCTCGTCCGGGTCAACGGCGTCCCGAACGTTCGCGCCTGCCAGACCGAGTTCGCGCCCGGGGACACGGTCACGGTCGAGAACGCCTGGCCGTCCGCTCGGTTCGACCTCCTCGCGACGTTCGACGTGCTGTTCCCGAGCGGGATCGATACGCTCCGGGGGTTCCGGCGACCGGCGTTCGCCCGGACCCTGTACCAGCGGGTGGTCCGCCGACTCGCCGGCACGGGCGCGTTCCCGACGCCGACCCATCCGGTCGGGATCCCCCCGGCAAAGCGCCTCGAGACCGACGTCGTCATCATCGGCGGCGGGACCGCCGGCCGGGCGTGCGCCGCCGCCTTCGTGGCTGCCGGCGGCTCCTCCGTCGTCGTCGAGCGGGAGCCGCACGGTTCCCCGGTCACCGGGGCGGAGACCCTTCTGGGGACGACCGCGGTGTTCCTGCCGCCGCCGGACCCTGGGCGGCCGCACCCGTTCCGCCTGATCGCGAGCGCGACCGGCGGGTCCGCCGTCGACGTCCAGGCCCGCCGCGTCGTCGTCGCCGTCGGCGGCTACGACGCCTCGCTCTGGTTCGCCGGCAGCGACCGCCCCGGAGTCCTCACGGCCGACGGGGCCGAGCGGATGCGTCCGGCGGAAGCGCCCGGGTTCCGGCGCGCGGTCGTGTTCGGGGGCGGGCCGCGCGCCCTCGAGATGCTGAACCGGTTCTCCGATCACGCGGAGGCGCTGGTCGCGCCAGGGGCGATCGACCCCGATGTGAGCCGGCGTGGGTCCGAGCTCGACATCCCGCTCTACCCCCGCACGCTCCTGCTCGGCGCGCTCGGTCGAAGGCAGGTCACGAAGCTGCGGCTTGCCCGCCGCGGCGGACATTCCCCGACGTTCGACGTCGCGGCGGACGCCGTGATCCTCGCCCACCGGAGGCTCCCGCACGCCCAGCTGTTCTTCCAGGCCGGGGCCCGGATGACCTGGCAGCCGGTCGTCGGGGCCTACACCCCGGCGCTCGGGCCGGGTGGGCAGACGACGGTCCCGGGGCTCTTCGCCGTCGGAGAACCGGCGGGCGCTCGGTCCGCGGACGACGCCCGGACCAGCGGGACCACCGCCGCCGCGGCCCTCCTCGCGGGCGGATCCTGGCCGTCCCTCGCGCCCACCGCCGGGGATCCGTCGCACCACGAGCTTGAGGGGTACTACCAGGAGCTGCTCACCGCCGGTCCCGGACCCGGCAAGGTCGTCGCCTGCCCCTGCGAGGACGTGCTCCTCTCCGAGCTGCTCGAAGCGACCGACCGAGGATACCGGGGGATCGAGGTCGCGAAGCGGTACACCGGGCTCGGCACCGGGATGTGCCAGGGTCGGTACTGCTTGCCGGAAGCGCTCCTCGTTCTCGCGCTCCGGGAGCGTCGGCCGGTGTCCGAGGTCGGGTACATCACCCAGCGGCCGCCGGTCGTTCCGACCCCGCTCGGAGCGCTCGCCGGACTTCCCGACCCGGGGGGTCCGGTCGCGTGACGCCCCCCGCGCGCCGGAGCTACCGGGTCGCGGTCATCGGCGGCGGGATCGTCGGCCTGTTCACCGCGTACCACCTGCTCCGCGCGGGCGCGGGTCCGGTCGTCGTACTCGAACGTGGATTCCTCTCCTCGGGGGCGTCGGGTCGCAACGGCGGGGGGGTCCGCCAGCAGTGGGAGACCCGGCCGACGGTCCGTCTGATGCGCGAGGCGGTCGGCGCCTGGAAGCGGTTCGGCGCCGAGTTCGGCACGAACGTCTGGTTCCGGCAGGGGGGGTACCTGTTCCTCGCGAACAACGCAAGCGAGGTCGAGCGGCTCCGGCAGGTCACGGACAGCGTCCGGGCCGAGGGCCTCGACGGCCGACTCCTCGACCCGTCGGCCGCCGCCCGGCACGCCCCGGCGCTCGCGCTCGACGGCGTCCTCGCCGCGACGTTCCTGCGGACCGACGGCACGCTCTACCCGTTCCCGGCGGTCTGGGGGGTGTACGAGGCGGTGCGCGCCCTCGGCGGTGAGGTCGCGCTCGGCGTCGAGGTCACGGCGGTCCGCATCGAGGCGGGACGGGTGGCGGGTCTCACCACCTCCGCCGGGCCGGTCGACGCGTCGGTCGTGGTCAACGCCGCGGGCGGATGGTCGGGCGACGTCTCGCGTCTCGCCGGCCTCGACGTCCCGAACGTCGCGAGCCGCCACGAGATCCTCGCGACCGAACCGCTGAAGCCGTTCCTCGACCCGATGGTGATCCGGCTCTCCGACGGCCTCTACTTCAGCCAGACGATGCGGGGGGAGGTCGTCGGCGGCCTCACGATCCCGCATCCCCCTGGCACCCGGTCGGGGGTGCCGACGTCGCCGGCGTTCCTCCGCGCGATGTCGCGCTCGCTCGTCGCCCTCGTCCCGGCGCTCGCGCCGGTCGGGGTGCTGAGGGCGTGGTCCGGGTACTACGACGACACGCCGGACGGATTCCCGGTCATCGGCGAGGACCCCCGGCTACCCGGATTCGTCCACGCGAACGGCTTCGGCGGCCACGGGTTCATGCTCTCGCCGGCGTCGTCGAAACGGGTCGCGAAGTCGGTCTTGGGAGAGCCGAGCGACCTCGACCCGTCGCTGTTCTCCCCGGCGCGGTTCCTCGACCCGAACCGGCCGACGCGGCCGGAAGGCCTGCAGCCCGGGTAGGCGGGCCGCCCGCGCCGGGCCGCGGCAAACCTTTCCTCCCCGTCCCGGTCGGGAGGGCGTGTTCGACCGCTCCCCGGCGAACCCGTTCCCGAACCCCCCGTCCGAGGGGAAGGGGCTGGACGCGATGCACGCCGTCGCGTTCCGAGCGGCGGTCGAGGGGGCCGACGCCTACCACGGGGTCCGGTCGGCGCTCCGACGCGACGGCCCGACGGTCCGCCTCGGCAACCGGTTCGCCCCGATCGCCCGGTTCCGCGAGATCGCGTTCGTCGCGCTCGGCCATGCGGCGGTCTCCGCGGCGTTCGGCGCGCACGACGCGCTGGGCAGCGCGTTGACGCAAGGGTACGTCGCCGGGCCGAACCCGGTCCCGCCGGAGATCCCGTTCCGCGGCACCCTCGTCGCCCCCGGCCGCCCCGGCTCGGCCGGCGCGGTCGCCGCGCTCGCGGACGTGCTCGAGCTCGCCCAAGGGCTGTCGGAGAAGGACCTCCTCGTGCTCCTCGTCACCCCGGGCGCGGTCGTGACGCTCGCGGCTCCCCCGGCCGGGTTCGACCCCTCGGCCTGGAGCTCCTGGCTCACGGACCTTCGGTCCGCCGGCGCCACCGCGATGGAGATCGCCGGTGTCGTCCGGGTCCTCGGCCAGGGCGGCGTGGGGGGCCGTCTCGCGGAAGCCGCCGGGGCGGCCGAGGTGCTCCCGCTGGTCGTCGACCGCGGCGAGGGCGGGGTCCGTGTCGGCGGCGGCCCGACCGTGGCGATCGCCCCCGAGGAGCGCGTGGCCGCTCGCGCGGCGCTCGAGCGCGTCGGAAAGTTCGCCGGCCTTCCCCCGGCCGCCCGCGCGGCGCTCGCCCCGGACCCGTCGACGCCGCTCCGGTCGTCACGGAAGCTCCACCGTCCCGTCGCGGTCGCCGGTCCCGCGGAGGCGCTCCGCTCCGCGGGCGATGCGATCACGACCCGCGGGTACACCTCGCGGCTTGCCGCGATGACGATCCCCGGGGACGCCGCGGCGGCCGCCGCCGACTTCGTCGACCGCGCGGACCTGGTCGTCTCGGCCGCGTTCGCCGGCGCCGCGCCGAAGTCGAAGGGCGTCGTCGCCTTCGCGCCGTCGACGCTCGACGTGCCGGAAGGGGACGACGAGCGCCGCGCGTTCGCGGAGTTCGCCCGGGCGGCGTCCCTCCGGATCCGGCGACGCGGGATGACGGTCGGCGTCTACCAGACGAGCGCGCTCCCCGACCCGAAGGGGGCGGCCGGCGTCGTGGTCGACGCGGCCGGGAGCGCCGGACCGGCAACGCCCCGCGCGCTCGGCATGCGGCCGGGGATCACGGACGTCGGTTGCCTGCTCGTCGCGCTCGCGCCCTCGGAGCCCCCGTCGTGAGCGCCGCGGGCCCGGCGCCGCCCGCGCCGGTCCCGGCGACCGGTCTCGCCGGGTACCGGCGGTTGTTCCGGCAGCGCCGGTTCGCGTGGTTCTTCCTCTCCCAGGCGACGGGCGACGCGGGGTACGCGATCTACACGATCGCGATCCCGTACCTCGCGTTCCGGATCTCCGGGAGCTTCGCGATCGCCGGGCTCGTGCTCGGCGTCGAGTTCGGGGTGTACGCGCTCTCGTTCCTCGCGGGGCCGGTCGTCGACAAGGTCGCGGACCTGCGGACGATCCTCCTCGTCGGCTACCCGGTCCAGGGGGTCGTCGCGCTCCTCCTCGGCTACCTCGCCGCGACCGGGGCGCTCACGGTGCCGGTCCTCCTCGTACTCGTCGTCGCGCTGTCGGTCCCGTGGAACTTCACCTGGACGGCGACGAACGCGATCCCGCCGAGGATCGTGAGCGCCGAGGAGCTGTTCCCGGCGAGCGCCCTCATGTCGGCGACCTCGGACGCGACGCAGGTCGCGGGGTACGCCGCCGGCGCCGCCCTCATCCTGCTGCTGAGTCCGGCCGCGGGGCCGATCCTCTACGGCGGGGCGAACTTCCTCGCGGCGTTGTTCGCCCTCCCGGTGCTGGTCCCCCAGGCGAGCGCGGCCCGCGCCTGGTGGAGCGACCTCGTCGAGGGCCTACGCGCATTCCGGGAAGGTGGGGGCCGCCCGCTGATTGCGCTGAGCACGTTCTCCGCCGCCGAGGCGTTCCTCAGCGCCGGCCCCCCGCTGCTGATCCTCGCCGCGGCGAACCTGCATGGCGGCACGG
>DASYOF010000283.1:0-4414 GCA_036007995.1 Thermoplasmata archaeon | reverse complement strand
GTTTGGCCCCGCTCGAGGAGGAACCGGAACCTCCGGTTCGTTTCGCGCGCGCTGCCGAACCCGGAGTACTGCCGGAGGGTCCACAGCCGGCCGCGGTACATCGTCGGCTGCACGCCGCGCGTGTACGGGGGCCGCCCGGGGAATCCGAGCCGGTCGAGCGCCACCGCCTCCGGGTCGTCCGGAGGCCCGACGAGCAGCGGGATCGGTCCGGCGTCGACCTTCTCGCCGATCTGGGCGCGGGCCGCCGCCTCCCAGCGGGCGTGGGCGTCGGTCCCGGACCGCCGTCGCGCCGCCATGCGGCGCTCCGACCGGGGGTCGATATTAAGGGGCTTCGCCGCGGCGAACGAGCGGCCAGAGGGCGGAGAGGTCGAGCTCGGTCCAGACGACCGGAACCGGCACGCGGAGCTCGGCGAGCACCGCCGGGTGGATCTCCGCGACCTCGCCGACCGACTCTCCGGCCAGGCGGATGCGTGCCGCCCGTCCGCGGATCGTGCCGGGGATCTCGACCGGTTCCCGGACACCCGTCGCGCCGGTCGCGCCCATGAGGTAGTCGAGGAGGGCGGCGCCGTCGGCGAAGCCGGCGCTTTCCGACGCCCAGACGGCGCCGGCTTTGTAGACGGTCCGGCCGCCGGTTTCGGACGCCGCGTCCCGGACGATCGTCGGCCCGACCTCCGCCATCCGCTGCGGGTAGGCGTGGCGGACGTTGTGGGCGAGGCTCGTCAGGAGCGACGGGAGGAGCCGGTTCCGGACGCGCGAGAAGAGGTCGGAAACCGGGTTGGCAAGCTCGATGGCCCCCGACGGAGCGAGGAGCGCGTCGACCGCCGTGCCGACCAGCATCGGCGTGTAGAGTTCGGCGTACCCCAGCCCGAGCAGGAGCTCGGCCACCCCGCGTCGGAACACCGTCTCCGTCCGCCGGCGACCTCGTGTCGGGCTGGGGGGCACTACGCCGTCTTCGGCCCGCACGCCGCGGGCGAGGACGACGTCTTCCGCCACGTCGACGGTGGTCAACAGGTCCGGACGCCAGGGCGGAACGACCACGCGGAAACCGCCGGGGACCGGGTGCGCCCCGAGGCGACACTCGGCGAGCAGGTGCTCCGCCTCGGGAACGGTGTACGTCCGACCGGAGAGCGAATCGAGCGTGGCGAGCGGGAGCGGGAGCGATCGCCCGGCGATGACGTCCCGACCGTCCGCGTCCGAGCCCGCTCCTCGGACGGCGACCGGCACGACCGACCAGCCGTTCGCCACGAAGACCAGGGAAAGCAGCCCGACGGTTTCCCGGACGCGAGCGACGGTCGCCCCGGTGGATTCGATGAGGAGGCTCGCGTCCCCCGGTCGGGCCTCGCCGGCGGTCCGGCTGTTCAGGATCGGCGGGAGGCTGAGGATCCGGTCGTCGCCGTCGGCGAGGACCAGCATCCGGGCCCCCGCGACCCCGTACGCGCCGTAGCGTCCGGCAAGCGGATGCGAGTCAAGGAATCGCCGACCGTCGAGCTCCTCCGTCCCATCGAGCGGGACGAACCGGACCCCGGCGATCGGGCGAATCTCGTACCGGACGGGGAACCGGAACCGGTCGGTCGGGTAGATCCCGAGGCTCGCGCGCTTGCGGTCGCCGCCATACGTCGCGTGGAGGAGCTCCTGGAACCGGATCGCCTCGTCGAGAAGCCCGGCGTCGAGCGCCTTTCCCGCCGGGGCGGTCACGACCACACCGGCGATGGCGGGCCGTAGCGGGGCGACCGATCCGTCGACCTGGAACTCCGGCGCCGGTCCGGTCCAGCTCCCGGCGGCGATCGGCAGCGCGCCTCGCGCCCCGCCGACGCGGGGGGCGAGCGCGAGGCCGAGCCCGCTCTCGGTGAGCAGGTCGAGCCGGTCGGCCGTCGTCTCGATCGTGAGGGAGCCGCCGTCCGAACCGTCGAACTCCGCCTTCGTGGGCCACAGGAGCTCCTCGAGCTCCTCGTCGGTGACCTCCCGTCCGAGCGCCGACGCGAGGCGCGCCCTCGGGATCGTCGCACGCGGCATCGCTAGCGCGGCCCCCCGGTCAGCCGGTCGAGGTCGTCCTCGAACAGTTCCCGGATGTCCGACACGCCGAGCGAGACCATCGCGAGCCGCATCACCCCGATCCCCCAGGCCGCCACCGGCACGTCGACGCCGAGCGGGCGGAGGACCTCGGGGCGGAACAGGCCGCCCGGGAAGATCTCGATCCAGCCGAGACGCGGGTGCTTGACGTACCCCTCGACCGACGGCTCGGTGAACGGGAAGTAGCTCGGCCGGATCCGGAGGTCGCGAATCCCGATCGCGGACGCCAGCTCCCGGAAGACCCCGACGAGGTCGCGGAGCGAGATCCCCTCCCCGCCGAGGATCCCCTCGCACTGCGTGAAGTCGATGTGGTGCGTCGCGTCGACCGCCTCCACCCGGAAGTTCCGGTCGAGGCAGAACATCCGGAACGGCGACGCGGGGCGGTTCGCAAGGTACCGCGCGCTCACGCTCGTCGTCTGGGACCGGAGCACCAGCCGCCGCGCGACGGCCGGGTCGTACGGGGCGCCCCACCCCGGCGTGATCGCCTCGCGCTCCCCCGGCAACGGCCGGCCCTCGTGGACCGCCGCGACCCGGTCGAGGAGCTCGGCGGGCGGGAGCTTTCCCTCGACGCCGACGACCCCGAAGACGTCGTGGATCGAGCGGGCCGGGTGGTGCTGGGGCATGAACAGCACGTCCGAGTTCCAGAACTCGGTCTCCAGGATCGGCCCTTCCGCCTGCTCGAACCCGAGGCCGATGAGGTGCTCCTCGAACTCGCGCAGCCAGGCCGCGTACCGGTGGGGCCGGGCGCCCGTCACGTACGGCACCGCCGCCCGGACGTCGTACGGCCGGAATTCCCGACCTTGCCACGACCCGTCGCGGAGCGAGGCGGTCGTCAGCGTCCCGAGAAGATTCGCGTCGTCGACGAGGACCGCCCGGGCCCCCTCCTCCGAGGGGCGCCAGCGCTTCATCGAACGGTGATCGACGTCGACGAGTCCGCGGCGCCGGAGGTCTTTGACGACCCGCGCATCGGGCGGCGGTCCGTCGGTGCCGATCACTTCGAGGGCGAGCTCCTCGGGGAACGGAACGGACGGGTCCGGGTGACCTTCCCGCAGACGGAACGGGATCCCGTCGGCCAGGAACTGGCGACGGCGCAGGATGCCGATCGCCGCCGACCGCTCCTCGCCTTCGAGCCCCTCGGAGACGACGTCCTCGGCACCCATCGGGGTCGTTCGGGTGGTGAGCGCTCGGAGGAGCCGGCGCTCGGGAAGGCCGGTCGACCGGGCCTGCTCGCCACGGACGGTCACCCGGAGCTCTTCGCGGTGCTCCTCCTCGACGGCCGCGAGGCCCTTCGACCGGAGCCGTTGCAGCGCCCCCCGGACCGCCTCGGCCGAGAGACTCGTCAGGGCCGGGAGCGCCTCTTCCTCGACCGCCACCGGGCCGGCGGCCCGGAGCGCCCCGAGGACCGCACGCTCCGGAGCGCCGAGCGACAGCTCGGTGGGTGCCGATGCCTCGTCCGGCTCCTCGGGCTCCGGCGGCATCGGGCGCGGGACGGGGGCCATCGATTAAGGGTTTCGCGGACCGCCCCGGCCGTCGGGGGCCGGGGCCTGGTTGGCCCCGGCTACGGCAGGAAGTTGTTGCCGGTCAGCGTGTAGAACAGATTGTCCTCGGTGCCGACGGTCACGTTCGTGTTCACCGACGACGGGTTCAGCCACGGCGCGACGCCGTCGACGAAGTTGTTCTGGTTGGTGTACACGTAGAGCGTCAGCGCATAGGCGATCTTCTCCACCTGGTCGTAGAGGAGCACCCGGCCCGGCCCGGTCGGCGTCGACGCCGCGACGCTCATCGCCTTCAGCATCGACTTGTACGCGACCCCCTGGCACGCCTGGGTGATCGTCGCGTTCGCCCAGTACGAGTAGTCCGTGTACGGGTGGACGCACCCGGTCGTGTACTGCGGGGTGTAGAGCGACTCCTCGACCGAGTTCCCGTAGGTGTACGTCGCGTTCGCGCTGTAGAGGGGCACCACGTAGTCGGTCGGGTCGGGGTAGTCGGGGGCCCAGCCGAGGCCGAACAGCGGGAACGGGTTCAGGCCCGGCGCGCTGCCCTGCGCGCCCTGGATCAGGCTCACGAAGTCGACGTCGACGGCGGTCGCCTTCACGGCGCCGTTCGTCAGGGAGGAGATCTCGCTCGTCCACAGCGAGTTGATCTCGTCGCCGGTGGGGTTGCCCGTGGTCCCGAACAGCGGGAGCTGGCAGGGGTTCGAGCTCGAGCACGAGGCGATCTCGGGGTCGTAGTAGGGGCCCGAGGTGTTCTGCATCTGGGCCCACCAGTACGTCGGACACACCGGGTTCGACGCGCTCGTGCACGGGTCCGAGTTCGGCCAGGGGATGTTCGTCGGGTAGTAGTT
>DASYOF010000282.1:0-7638 GCA_036007995.1 Thermoplasmata archaeon | reverse complement strand
TCTCGAGCAGGGCGGCGACCGCGAGGCCGATCGCGAGCGCGACGACCGCGCCGGGCCACTCCGGGAGTTCGGCCGCCAGGACCCCGCGCGGGTGGGCGGTCGGGCCGGTGAGGGGCGGGAAGAATCGGTCCTCGAGCCGGTGGAACCACGAACGAAAGCCCCCGGACGCGGCGCGGGCCGGCACGCGAGGCGTCGACGAACGGGGGGCCGACGGCGGGGGAGATCCGGTCGCCGGGCTCGTCGCGTTCGGGGGGCTCGCCATGGCCGGGTGC
The DNA here is from genome assembly GCA_036007995.1 of Thermoplasmata archaeon. GTDB lineage: Archaea > Thermoplasmatota > Thermoplasmata > Lutacidiplasmatales > UBA184 > Lutacidiplasma. The sequence goes on along the minus strand of DASYOF010000282.1, from coordinate 7,366 downwards.
TAGATGTAGCCCCAGGACCGGAGCCGGTCCTCGACGTCGGTCGGGACCTCCGACGCCGGTCCGGCGACGATCCGACGGCCGATCTCCCGGACCCCCTCGGCGAGCGGGGCGAGCTCGGGCCCGTGGGACGCGGAAAGGTCGCGGGTCTCGTCCGGGTCGTCGGAGGCGTGGTACGCCTTCAGCTCGCCGCTGACCGGGTCGACCACGACCTTGAATTCGCCCTCGTACCCGGCCACCAGCAGCCGGTCGATCGCGGCCCGGCGCGCGCTCGGCGCCTGGTTGGCGTCCGAGGCGTGGACGAGGCCGTCGGACATCGCGTACACCGGGTCGATCCGGGGCGCGTCGATGATCTCCTCGAGCGAGGCGGGACGCGACGGTCGGGGGGGCATTGGGACCCCCGCCTCGCCCAGCAGGGTGGCGTACACGTCGATGAGGCTCGCCCACCCGACGGCCCGGGCCCCGGCGTGCCGACGGTGCGCGTACCGCACCAGCAGCGGCACCCGGAGCTCGGGCTCGTCGACGCCGAGGATGTGGAACAGCGCGTCGTGCTCCCCGAACGCTTGTCCGTGGTCGCTCGTGAGGATCATGGTCGTATTCTCCCAGCGACCCGACCGCTGGAAGGCCCGAACGACCCCTTCAATCCGCCGGTCAAGCGACTGTACCATCGCCCGATAGAGTTCGTGAAGGAGCTCGAACTCGGTCTGAGTCGGCTTCCAGTCGCCACGGACCCAGCCAAGCCGGTCCTGGCGGGTGCGGGCATACCGCCACCATTCGCGAGCGGTCTTCACGACCTCCGGTTCAGCGAGGTACGGTTCGTGGGCGTCGAGGAGGTTGACGAAGCAGTACACGGGCCGGTCCGACGGAGCCTCGCGGAGCCACTGGGTTGCCGTGGGCTCCAGCCAGTTCGCGAGCCGGGCGCGAACCCCGTCGGACGGGTGGCGCAAGTGCATCGCGAGCGACGTCGCGAGGTCCCAGGTGCCCGGATACCGAGCGAGCCAGACGGCGGCCCAGTACGACAGGGAACCGAGCTGGCTTCGGACCGCGTGCTCGACGTTGGCCGAACGCTCGCCGGCGACGCCGGTGCCTTGGGGGGGGTGCCCGCCCGCCCCGATCCGATTGAACAGCGAGACCCCCCACGCGCTCCGGTCCATGCCGTCCACGAGCCCCAGGCTCGGGGCGATCAGGCCGTTCGCGGAGATCGACATCGTCGAGTACCCCGCGCCTTGCAGCAGCGAGCCGACCGACTCGCCGCGCGCATCGAGCTTGAGCAGCCCCTTCGCGTGGACGCCGTGTTCCCACGGGTAGAGGCCGGTGAACATGCTCGCGTGGGCCGGGACCGTCCAGTGGGCGACGCTCGCGGCTTTCGGGTAGTCGACCGATTCCTTCCGCAGGGATTCGACGAACGGCATCGGGGCCGCCGGGCGGCGGCCGCCCGGGAAGTCCCAGGCGCGGACGCAGTCGAGGACGACGAGGAGGAGGTTCGGCTTCTCCGAACCCTCGGCGTCGACCATCCTTCGCCCGACCCGCTCCCCTTCTTAAGCCTCTCCGGACGGAGCGTCCCCCGCCGGTCGGCGAACGCGACTCGGCGGTCGGTCTCACCGCGGGTGAAGTTATGGGCCCGGCGCAACGACTTTACGGCACCCCCGCTCGGCCCTCGTCGGATGCCGTCCGCCGTAGGGCCGCGAACGAGCCGACGCCGGGTGGTCGGCCCGGTCGTGGCGCTCGCCTTCGTGGTGCTGATGATCGTGGCGACCCCGGGGTTCGGTACCCGGCCCGCCTCGACCGGCCCCTCCAAGAGCGTCGCCGCCGGCTCGGCCGCCGGGCGCCCGAACTCCGGCGGTCTTTCGGGCTGGACGGACCTCACCGCGGGGCTGCCGCTCTCGCCCGGCGGTCGCTATGCGGGCGGCGCGGCGTGGGACACCGCGACGAACGAAGCGGTCCTCTTCGGCGGACTCGGTTCGGCGGGACCGCTGCGGTCGACCTGGACGTTCTTGAACGGCGGGTGGCACACGGCCGGACCGGCGTTGCCGAACCTCACGAACGACCCGACGTCGCGATTCGGGGCGGCCATGGCGTTCGACCCGGCGATCGGCCGAACGGTGTTGTTCGGCGGCCGGGACTCCGAGGGGCACCAGCTGGCGGACACCTGGACGTTCGACGGGACGAACTGGACGAATCTCACCGACGCGCTCTCGGGCGCGCCGCCGGCGCGGGTCAATGCGAGCCTCGGCTACGATCCGGACCTCGGCCGTCTCGTCCTGTTCGGCGGACGCTCCCCCAGCGCGGTCTTCGCCGACACGTGGGAGTTCGATGGAACGACCTGGACCTCCGTCGGTTCGGCGGCACCGAATTCGACCAACACGCCCCCCCAGCGATTCAGCTCCTCGCTCGTCTACTCGGCCGCGGCCCACGCCCTCGTCCTCTTCGGAGGAACCGTGTTCCGGAACGCGACGTACGTCGCCGTGAACGACACCTGGGCGTTCGGCGCCGGCGGATGGCAACCGCTCCATCCGAGCCGCGCCCCCTCTCCGAGAGCCTCTCCTTCCGCGACCGTCCTACCGGACGGCGACGAGATCCTGTTCGGCGGCGCCGGGGTCACGACCGCCCTCGCCGATACCTGGATGTTCGATGGCACCTCGTGGACGAACCTGACGGCGTCGCTCGGCTCCCCTCCGAGCGCGCGCTCGGCGGCGTTCGCCGTGCCGGTCAACGTGGGAAACGGAACGGGATACGCGCTGTTCTTCGGGGGTCTCGGCGGGCCGACCTCGCTGGCCGACACGTGGGCCGTCGGAGCGAACGGCATCGTCACGACCCGCGGGGCCGCCTCGCCCCCGGCGGTCGACATCGGGCAACGCACCACGCTCACGGTCGTGGCGTTCGGCCCGGGCTCCGGGCTCACCTACTCGTGGGGCGGACTGCCCGCCGGCTGCACCGGGTCGAACACGCCCAACCTCGCGTGCACGCCCACGCAGCAGGGCCGATTCGCCACGTCCGTGACGGTCTCCGACGGCTCGACCTCCTCGTCGGTGACCGTCACGATCGCGCTCCTCGTCAACAACCCGCCGGTCATCAACGCCGTCCTCGTGAACCCGTTCCCGCTCGTTTTCGGAAGCGGGAACGTCACACTGAGCGTGCAGGCGAGCGGAGGGACCGGGACGCTGCGCTACTCGTACTCCGGTCTGCCGCCCGGCTGCACCTCGAACGATACCTCGGTCCTGTCGTGCACCCCGCTGCTCGCCGGGAGTTGGACCGTTCAAGCGACCGTTATCGACGCGACGAACGGGACGGCCTCGAGGAGCGCGACCGTCGTCGTCAACGCGGCGGGTCCGGCGAAGCCGAGCCACCTGCTCAGCGTGCTCGCGAGTCCGCTCGGGCTGACGGCGATCGTGGTGGGGCTCGGGATCGTCCTCATGATCGTCTACACGGTCGTGCGGCGGCGGCGTTCCCGTCGGCCGCCGAAGGGGAGGACCGGAACCGCCCCTCCCGCCCGGCCGGCGACCGGTCCGCCACGACCCAAGCCCGCGAGCCCGTCGCCCCCCGCCGGCTCGGGCGGGGCGGGAGTCAACCCGGCGGTGGGGGCGGCGGCCCCGCGGTCGGACGGTCGAACGGCTCCCGTCGAACGATGACGGCGGTCACGACCCCGACGCCGACGGCTCCGACGACGATCGCGCCGTTCGCGTAGTCGCTCCACAGTCCCGGGAGCCCGAGGCCCCCGCCCGCCGTGCTGTTGTTCCCGACCTTGACCTTCGCAATGTAGAGGAGGAGCGTGACGGCTTCGTAGTCCCAGACGTGCATCAGGATCGTCTGCGGCGTGATGTTCACCGGGATCACGACCGTGAGGCACCAGGTCGAAGGACCGCCCACCGGGTCTCGGGTGGAGTTCCCGACGAAGTCGTCGAACGGCTTCGGCGTCTCGGCGTGCAGCGAGAACGTCCGGCCCTGGACGGGTCCCGTGAGGCACGCGGTCACCGGCGCGGGGGGAACGAGCGAGCGCGGCGTGAGGCTCGCGAGGACCGCGAGTTCGGCCGGATGGATCGCCGGAGGGTTTGCCGGACCCCAGCCGCTGGTCGAGCTGCCGCCGTTCGTCGTCGTGATCGTCCAGTTCCACTGGGCCGTGACGCTGTCCTGCCCGAACGGGGCGGACGCCATCAGCGCGACGAGCTGGCTGTTGACGGTCGCCGGGCGTGTGCCGTTGAAGGTCGTCGTGTTCCGCAGCGTCAGGCCCCCGGGCGCGGCCGACACCGTCGCGCCCACTCCGATCGTCAGGTTCCGGGGCGACAGGAACACATTGACCGGGGCCGGCACGGCGGGGAACGACGCGAGCAGCTGCGGCAGGTAGACGGTCAACCCGCCGGTAACGTTGGAGGAGGTGACCGTGATCCGGAAGCTGACGTGGACGACCGTCCCCGGCGCGTACGTGCCGGACGGAGGGGTCGCGTTGAGCTCGAGGTCGTCGTTGACGGAGGTGTTGCTCGCAGGGCGGACGAATTCGGGGGTGACGTGGGGCGGGGGCCGCGGGGGAGTTCCCCCGACGCTGGCCCCCCACACCGGCGCCGAAGTGAGGATCAGGAGGGCGATGGCGAAGATGGCGAGCCCGGCGCTCCGGCCCATGCGGGCCGCGAGCCCGTGCCCATTTTTAGGGTGACCGGAGAGGGGCCGGCGTCGGGTAGGTGCGGCGCACCGCCGTCGCCGACGCGAGACCGCCGAGCCCCGGAACCGTTAAGGTGAACGCCCGGTCCCACGGACAATGCGGAGTCCCGGAACCGGCCCGATGCTCTGCTCCGGCGAGAGCCTCCGGATCGTGACGCCGGCCGTTCGATGAGTTCGAGTTCCGAGAATCGGAGCCCGGTCCCTCAGGGCGCGATGTTGGACGATCTCGCACCGGCTACTCCGGACGCGGCCGGCCCCGAGCCGCCCCGCGCCCGTCCGGCGTCGTTCTTCCGACGGCTCGAAGAGTGGGCGTTTCCGGTCGAGCGCCCGATCCCGCCGAACCACCAGGGCGTGCCCGAGCCGGGCAAGCCCGAGGGGATGGCGTACCTCATCGCGCTCGCGATCGGCGCCCTCTCGGCGCTGCTGATCCTGCGGGAGATGGCGACGCTGCCGCTTCCGGCGGGTGGCGACCCCGCCGAGTGGATCAGCACCTCGTACGCCTACGTCGGTCTCCCCTACCCGAGCTGGATCGTTCCGGGGCAGTACCCGCCGCTCCTGTTCCCGTTGCTCGGTACGATCGTACGGGCCGTCGGCCCGATCCAGGCGGGCCGCGTGTTCATCGGGCTGGTCGACGTTCTCATCACCCTCTCCACCTACTTCCTCGCTCGGACGATCGTTCGCTCCCGCGCCGTCGCGCTCGGCGCCGCCGGATTCGTCGCGATGAGCCCGACGCTCGTCCAGATGTACTTCTTCGGCGGCTACCCGAACCTCCTCGGCCTCGTGTTCCTCAATCTCTCGGTCGCGTTCCTCCTGCGGTTCGTGCGTTCGGGCTCGGGGGGCCACGTCTTCGGCTTCTGGGTCGCGACCGCCGCGGCGTTCCTCACCCACGAACTCGTCGCCGTGGTGCTGGCGGGAACGCTGGCCGTGATGTTCGTCTTCCTGCTCTGGCAGCGGCGCCTCCCCCGGACGTTCTACCGGGACCCGCTCTCCTACGCCGGGATTGCGGTGCTGCTCGTCGCTCTCGGAGGGTTCTACGGGCTCACCTATCTCGCGGGAGTTCCCCACCCGCAGTACCTCCAGACCAGCGCGTTCGCCTACGTCAAGAACGGGATCAGCCAGCTCTACTCCGTCCTCTACAGCCCCTACCTCCCCTCGGTCCACGCCACGGTCCCGGTCGTCCAGGTCCTCTCGCTCCTGATCGCCGCGGGGATCGTCCTGATCCTGTGCGCGCTCCGGCTCCTCGCGCCGGCTCGTCTCTCCCTGGGCGTGCTCGCGGTCCTCGCGATGATCGCGACCGTCATCGGCGGGGCGATCGTCGGGTGGGAGCTCTCGGTGGTCACCGACTACCTCCGGTTCGGCTACTTCCTGGTCGTCCCGCTCGGGCTCGGGTTCGCCCTCACCGTGGACTTCCTGATCCACCTCCGGTTCGCTCCGGGTCGGTCGGCGGCGCGCGCTCGGCCGAGCCGTCCCCGGTCGCCGGGGCTCCGCGACGCGCCGACCTGGACCGGGGTCGGCGCCGTGATCTTCGCCGTGGCGGTCGCGGTGCTCCTCCTGAGCACCGCGCTCGTCACCTACCGGGACCTGCCGGCGGATGAATCCCAGAACGCGCAATCGTTCCACGACCAGACGTTCCTGAACGCGATCCACGACATCCAGAATTCCGGGATCGCCGGCAACGTCTTCACGGAAGGCGGGGCCGCAAAGTGGGCTCGGGCGCTCCTGGTCCGCAACGCGTACAGTCCGTTCATCGCGACGCGGTTCACGTTCGACCCGAGCCATCTGGACGAGGGCGAGGTCACGTACTTCGCGATGGTCGCCCGCGACAGCGTCACGAACAACCTCGTGGCGGCGACGATCGCCGGGACGAACGCGACGCTCGACAACCAGACCCCGGACTACGAAGCGTCGTTCTTCGGGGTGTTCACGTCGATCGCCACCCTGATCGCACAAAACTTCACGGTCACGGCGGAGAACCGGAACCTGGGGCCGATCACGACCCCGGTCCTCGGGGGACCGACGATCACCGAGCCGACGATCGGACTTCCCGCGATGACGCTCGCCTACCACGAGCGGGGCTACAACTTCTCGATCGCGATCGCGATCGCGAGCACGACGCCGACGGCCCGGTACGCCGTGTCGGCGGAGGCGTGGCCCGGGTGGAAGCTCCTCGCCCTTCACGGCAACATCACCGCGCCCGCCGCCAAGCTCGAAATCACGAACTTCAAGGCCGGCACGGTGCCCGGCGAGGTCCTCCTCAATCCGACCGGTCTCCCCGCCTCGCTCCTCACCTACGCGAACGTGACCCCGGCGGCCGCGCTCGGCAAGTTCCAGGCGTTCGACCACCCGAACCTGCTCGCTCGGGCGCCGCTTTCGCTGGCCACCCCCGGCGGGTCCGTCGCGCTCAACGTGACGGTGGTGTTCACGACCCCGACGGCGCGCAACCTGATCGACGACCTCCCGACGTTCATCAACGCCCCGACGGTCTGGCAGAACTGGTCGATCCGGTTCGTGCTCGTCACGAGCGGCTCGACGTTCATCACCAACCACTCGAGCCCGATCTGGTGGGAGGTCTCCTACCTCCAGAGCGAGTACGGGGCGACCGTCCTCGCGACCGAGGGGAGCTGGACGGTCCTCTTGCTCCCCACCAATCCGGACTAGCCGGACGCGGCCTGCAAGACCGTCCACTCGGAGTTCGAGTAGACGGTCACGAACCCGA
>DASYOF010000281.1:0-6595 GCA_036007995.1 Thermoplasmata archaeon | reverse complement strand
GGTCCCGGCGGCCAACTCGGCGAGCTCGGGAGGCGGGACCGGACCGGGCACCACCCCTCGGAGGCCGCGAGGTATTAGGGAATGTCCTCGGCCGGAGGTCGGGGCGCCGGGTCCGGACTCGGGGGCCCGCCTCCGGAGCGGCCCGCGCCGCCGGAGCCGTCGAACGATTAATAACGGGGGCAAGCTCCCGCGCCGTTCGGGGGTCGCCGGCCCCCGGAGGGGAGGACACCGATGGGGAGACCCGCGATCCAGCCGCCCGCGATCGTCGCCGTGCTCGGAGCGGGGAACATGGGAAGCGGGATCGCGCAGGCCTGCGCCCAGGCCGGCTACCGCGTTCGGCTCCGGGACCTGAACGACGCGCTCCTCGCCCGGGGACGCGCGTCGATCGAGAAGACGCTCGACGGGGCCATCCAGCGGAAGAAGTCGACGCCGGCGAAGAAGGCCGACGTCCTGTCGCGCATCGAGTTCACGACCGACCTCGCCGCCGCCGTGACCGACGCGGCCCTCGTCGTCGAAGCGGTGTTCGAGGAAGAGGCGGTCAAGCGCGAGGTGTTCCGCGAGGTGGCGAAGCACGTGTCGGCGACGGCGGTCGTCGCGACGAACACGTCGTCGATGTCCGTCTCACGTCTGGCGGAAGGATTCCCCGACCCCGGCCGGTTCGCCGGCTTGCACTTCTTCTTCCCCGCCGCGGTGAACAAGCTCCTCGAGGTGATCGGCGGTTCCGAGACCGACCCCGACACGCTCCGTCGCTTGGAGGAGTTCGGCTACCGGATCAAGAAGGTCCCGATCCGGGTGCAGGACGCCGCGGGGTTCGCCGTCAACCGGTACTTCGTCCCGTACCTGAACGAGGCGGCCCGGATGGCCGGCGACGGCCTCGCCTCGCTCGCCACGATCGAAGAGGTCGGCCGGGAAGTGTTCGGGGCGACGCTCGGGCCGTTCGAGCTCATGAACGTCACCGGCATCCCGATCGCCCACCACTCGATGGGCTCGCTCGAGAAGGCGTTCGGCCGGGCCTACGCGCCCTCCCCCGGCCTCGTGCGCCAGTTCGAGAAGGGCCAGCCATGGGCGTGGCGCGACACCGTCGTCGAGCCGGAAAAGAAGGGGATCGTTCGCGACCGGTTCCTCGGGCTCGTGCTCGGGATCGCGACCCGCCTCGTCGAGGAAGGGGTCGCGAGCCCCGAGGCGACCGACCGGGGCGCCGTCGTCGGCCTTCGGTGGAAGCGCGGACCGTTCGCGATCCTGAACGAGATCGGGCTCCGACCGGCGCTCGTCGTCGCCGAGGTGTACGCGGCGACGTGGGGCGAGGCGTTCCCCATCTCGCGTGAGCTCACCGAGCGCGCGCAGCGGGGCGACACGGTCTGGCCGCTCCGGCTCGTTCGCGTCGAGAAGAACGGCGCGGTCGCGTGGGTCCTCCTCGACCGCCCGGAGGCGCTCAATGCGTTGAATTCGACGGTGCTCGCCCAGTTGGACGCGGCGTTCGTCCAGCTGGAGGGCGACCCGGAGGTCCGGTGCGTGGTCCTGGCCGGCGCCTCGCCGGTGTTCGCCGCGGGGGCCGACATCGCCGAGATGGTGAAGAAGGACCTCGCGGACGGCCGGTCGTTCGGCTTCGTCGGTCAGGCGGTGTGCAAGCGGATCGAGGAATCGCGCGCGCCCGTCATCGCCCTCGTCGAGGGGTTCGCCCTTGGGGGCGGGCTGGAGATCGCGCTCGCCGCGGACTTCATCGTCGCGGCCGAGGGAGCCCAGCTGGGCCTCCCGGAAACCACGGTCGGGATCCACCCCGGGTTCGGCGGCGCCAGCCGGCTTACGCGATTGATCGGCCGGGCGCGCACGAAGCTCCTGATCTTTACGGGCATCCCGGTCTCGGCGGACGAAGCGGCCCGGCTCGGCTTTGTCGTCCGCGTCTACCCGGCCGACCGCATCCGCGACGAAGTCGCCGCGCTCGCCGGAGCGATCGCCGACCGGGCCCCACTCGCGGTCGCCTGGGCCAAGGCGGTGGTCAACCGCGGCGCGGACGGAACGCTCGACACCGCGCTCCGGCTGGAAGGGGAATCGGCGGGCCACACGTTCGGGACCGCCGACCGGCTCGAGGGCATGAACGCCTTCCTCGAGCGGCGGAAGCCGAGATTCGAAGGCCGCTAGGGACGAGTCGACCGAGAGAGGCCGGCGGGCCGGTCCCGCCCGAATTTCGCCACCCGTCGTGGGACGCGACGCTAGCCGGGGGGTCGGCGCCGCGGCCACAGCCGACCGGCCGCAACGCGCAGCATGACCTCGTTCGGGCCGTGCGCGATGCCGCCGCTGCGGACGTCCCGGAACCGGCGCTCGTGCGGGAGCCCGCCCGAGTAGCCCCGGCCCCCATGGAATTGGATCGCGTGGTCGATCGCCGTCAGCGCGGTCTCGGTGGCTCGCCGCTTCGCGAGCGCCGCTTCCCCGGAGACGTCCTCGCCGGATTCCAGCCGAACGAGCGCGCGTTCGAGGTAGAGCCAGCCGGAATCGAGCCGCTCCCAGTCCTCGACGAGCGGGAACCCGACGGCCTGCTGGGCGGCGAGCGGCTGGCCGAACGCTTCGCGTTCGCCCACGTAGGCGACCGTCTCGTCGAACGAGGCCCGGCCGACGCCGAGGTAGATCGCCGCGAGCAGGAGTCGCTCTCGGGTGAGCTCCGACTTCAGGGAATCGAACGCCCGTCCCTCGTCGCCGAGGAGCGCGGTCGCCGGCACCCGGACCTCCGCGTACCGAACGGTACCGCGTCGCATCCACCGTTCGCCCAGGTCCGCGGGGGCCTGCGTCCGTTCCACCCCGGGGAGGTCCTGCGGGACGAGGAAGGCGGAGACCCCGCGTTCGCTGGTTTTCGCGTACACGATCGCTTCGTCGGCGTCGGTCGCGAACGCCGCCTCCGATTTCGTTCCCGCCAGCACGTAGGATTCCCCGTCTCGGCGGGCCGTCGTTCGCAGCGCCCCGGCGTCGGAACCGGCCTCCGGCTCCGTGACGTGGTTCCCGATGAGCCGTCGGCCCTCGAGGAGCGGGCGGAACGAGCGCTCCTGTTGGAGGGCGGAGCCGTGCTCGGCGAGTACGCCGCAGAACTCCGGTTGCAGGGCGAGCTTCGCGAAGGTCGTCCCGGCGCCGTAGGCCAGTTCGTGCAGCGCCGCCGCCGCGGCGAGCAGCGGAAGTCCGCGGCCCCCGAGCGCGGCACCGGTCCGGAGCCCGAGCAGGCGCCGTTCGCCGAGAGCGCGAAACTCGCGGCGCGGGAACTCGGGGGCGAGGTCGAGCTCCGCCGCGCGTTCGGCGAGGCGGAGGTCCGCCACGGCCGAGCGGATCTCCTTCCCGATCGGCAGCTCCGGCACCGGGGACCGGACGGCGGGCATCAGCGACCCGCGGAGGTCGGTGCCGGCGGCGAGGTCGGGGCGGGGGTCCCGGGGCGCGCCTCGCCGACGACGCCGGCCGAGCGGAGCTGGGCGATCCGGTCGGCCGAATAACCGAGAAGGCCCGCGAGGATCGCCTCGTTGTCCTGGCCGAGCCACGGGGCCCCTCGCCAGACCTGGCCCGGGGTCTCCGAGAATCGAGGAGCGATCCCGGCGCCCTTCACGCGGCCGGCGACCGGGTCGGTCCACTCCATCAACATGCCCCGGTCGACGTAGTGCGGGTCACGGGAGATCGCGGCGATGTCGTAGACGCGCGAGATCGCGACGTCGCCCGCGCCCGCCAGTCGCTCGAGATCTTCCCCGGTTCGCTCCCGGCAGAACGCCGCGATGGCCGCATCGACCTCGGCGCGGTGCTCGCGACGGTAGGTCGGGTCCGACCAGCTCGCGGGTACCGGCCCGAGAAGCTGGGCGAGCTTCGCCCAGGCCGCCTGCGTCGGGGCGGCGACGACGACCCAGCCGTCGCGGGCGCGGTGCACGTCGTACGGATGGAGCCGGGGGTGCGCCGTCCCGTGGCGGCCGCGGACGACGCCGCGGGCGAAGAAGTCGAGCGCGAGGTTCTCGAGGAGAACGAAGAACATTTCGTACTGCGCCACGTCCACCGATTGGCCGCGACCGGTCCGCTCGGCGTGGACGAACGCCATCAGGGCGGCCGTCGCGGCGGCGAGGCCGGTGACCGTGTCGTTGAGCGCCGTCCCCGCGCGCATCGGCGGCTCCGGGTCGGGACTACCCTGGAGCGACAAGTACCCCGAGAACGCCTGACCGATGAGATCGTAGGACGGGGCGCCGATCCGGTGGGCGTCCCCCGTTTGACCGAAGCCGGAAACGTGCACGATCGCGAGCTTCGGGTTGACCGACCACGCGAGGGCATCGGAGAGACCGAGCCGGTCGTACGTGCCGGGTCGGGACGATTCGATCCAGATGTCCGAGCGGGCCAGGAGGTCGAGGAAGGCGGCCCGCCCGTCGGAGGTCCGTATGTCGAGACCGAGCGACAGCTTGTTTCGCGAGTACTGGACCCACGACTCGGAGACCCCGTGGGCCGCGTCGGCGCCGACGGGGAGCAGGGGGTACAGAAGACGGGTCGGGTCGGAGTACGGCGGGGCGAACGGAGGGCCCTCGACGTGGATCACCTCGGCGCCGAACTCCCCGAGATACGTGGCGGCCCACGGGCCGGCGACGAACCGGGCGGAATCGACGACGCGAACGCCCTCGAGCGGTCCGAACGGCGGGACGATCCGGCCGCCGGCGACTTCCTCGTCCACCCTCAATCCTCGAGCCCCTGCGGGTTAACCCGCGAGGTTCACCTCGGAACCTGCCCGGACCTCGAACGTGGCGGAGATTTCCCGCTCCGGGCGGCTATCTACCGGACCGCCGGTGGGCCGGGCCGCCATGGACCCGGCCGTCGAGGAGGTCACCCGGGAGAACCGGGAGGCGCTGCACGACCCGGAGGCGTACTGGCGCGCGGCCGCCGACGAGCTCGACTGGACCGAGCGCGCCGGCCCGGTGTTCGAGCCGATCGACCGGCCGCCGTACGGGCGGTGGTTCGCCGGCTGGGCGGCCAACCTCGCCGCGAACGCCGTGGACCGCGCCCTGGCGAGAGGGATCGGCGACCGAGTCGCCTACTTCTGGGAGGGCGAGAACGGCGACCGACGGACGATTCGGTACCGGGACCTGGACGCCGACGTTCGGCGGTGGGCCGGGATGCTGCGAGGAGTTGGCGTCGGCCCCGATGACCGGGTCACGATCTATCTCCCGATGATCCCCGAGCTCCCCGCCGCGATGCTCGCCTGCGCCCGACTCGGCGCGATCCACTCCGTGGTGTTCGCCGGGTTCGCGGAGCCCGCTCTGGTCGGGCGGATCCAGGACTCCGCGAGCTCGGTCGTGATCACGGCCGACGGGGGGTATCGGCGAGGCCGGGTCGTCCCGCTGAAGCCGGTCGTCGATGCGGCCGTCGCGAGGTGCCCGACCGTTCGCAAAGTGTTCGTCGTGCGGAGAACCGGGCAGGCGATCTCCATGGAGCGGGGTCGCGACATCTTCTACGACTCGAGCGCGCCCTCGCCGGAGGTCCCGGCGGTCCCGAGGCGCGGGCTCGACCCGACGTTCATCCTCTACACCTCGGGCACGACCGGACGGCCCAAGGGCGTGACGCACGGCACCGGCGGGTACATGGTCTGGGTCCACCGCACGATGCAGCGCGTCTTCGGCGTGACCCCGGCCGACGTGTTCTGGTGCGCCGCGGACGTCGGGTGGGTCACGGGCCACTCCTACATCGTCTACGGTCCCCTCCTCGTCGGGGCGACTTCGGTCCTCTACGAAGGGGCGCCCGACCAGCCGACCCCCGACCGTTGGTGGGAGATCATCGAACGGTACAAGGTGTCGATCCTCTACACCTCGCCGACGGCGATCCGCATGCACATGCGGTTCGGGGAAAAGTGGCCCCGGCACCACGACCTCCGGTCGCTGCGCCTCCTCGGTTCCGTCGGGGAGGCGATCAACCCCGAGGCGTGGCGGTGGTACCGGAAGCACATCGGCGCCGACCGGTTGCCGATCGTGGACACCTGGTGGCAGACCGAGACGGGGGCGGCGATGGTCTCCCCCCAGGCCGGCGGGGCGCTCGTGCCGCTCGCGCCGGGCTCAGCGACGCTCCCGCTCCCGGGGGTCGACCTCCGCGTCGTTCACCCCAACGGGAGCCCCGTTCCCGCGGGCGAACGCGGTCTCGTCGTGATCGACCGGCCGTGGCCCGGGCAGCTTCTCGGCCTGTGGAACGATGAGGCGCGGTTCCGGTCCGCGTACTTCGACCGGTTCCCGGGTCGGTACAGCGCCGGGGATTACGCCCGCATCGACGAGTCGGGGTACCTCTGGTTCCTCGGCCGGGCCGACGAGGTGCTCAAGGTCGCCGGCCACCGGCTCGGCACCATCGAGCTCGAGAACGCGCTGATCACGAACCCGGCCGTTGCGGAGTCGGCCGTCGTCGGCGTCCCGGACGAGCTCCGGGGCGAGGTGCCGTACGCGGTCGTGATCCTGCGACCGGGCTTCGAGCCCTCGCTCGCGCTCGAGCGGGAGCTCAAGCAGGCGGTCCACACCGCCATCGGCGGCCTCGCCGAACCCCGGGAGGTCCGATTCGTCCAGCACCTTCCGAAGACCCGCTCCGGCAAGATCATGCGCCGGGTCGTCGCCGCGGT
>DASYOF010000280.1:0-3661 GCA_036007995.1 Thermoplasmata archaeon | reverse complement strand
TCGTGGTCCTCTCGGCGATCATGGGCCTGTCGATTTTCCTGTCGCTCCCGATCATCCTTCGGAAGGCGATGGGCTCGAGGACGATCGCCGTCCTGAACGCGGCGGCCATCGGGATCCTCGTGTTCCTGGTCGCCGACGTCTACGCGAACGCCTCCGCGATCATGTTCCCGGCCGGCTACATCGGCGCCGAGGTCCCGGTCGCGATCTTCACGATCGGATTCCTCAGCAGCTTCCTGCTATTGTTCTTCCTCGGCCGACCGTCCGACGGTCCGGGGGTCGCCAGCCCGAACGGCCTCGCCCTGATCATCGCGGTCGCGATCGCCCTCCAGAACCTCACGGAGGGATTGGTGTTCGGGGCCGCCTGGGCGCTCGGGATCACCGGTCTCCTCGTGGTGATCTTCGTGGGGTTCTTTCTCCAGAACGTCACGGAAGGGTTTCCGATCGCCGCCCCGTACCTCGGGTTTGACCGCCCGCCGATCGCCCGGCTCGCCGGGTATTTCGTGCTCGGTGGGATGCCGACTCTCCTGGGCAGCGTCGTGGGATTCTATTGGAACAGCGCGAATCTCGACGTCCTGTTCGACGCGCTCGCGATCGGGGCGATCGTGTACGCCCTCCTCCCGATGGTCAAGGCGGCGTTCCGCGGGGCCGCGACCCCGGGGGAATCGAGGATGCGGCAGGACCTGGTCTACCTGGGTCTCGCCGCCGGCTTCGCCGTCGGGTTTCTCGTCAACGCCCTATGAGCCGTCCTCGACGGGGGGGAGGGAGATGCGGCGATTCCCACTGAGGCCGATGCCACCAAACCGTCATGAGGAGCCGCGGTCGTCCCATCGTGGTCGAGGCCTCCTAAGGGGACGTTGATGGGACTCGCGAAACCGTCGTTGGAGGAGGTCCTCCGGGCATCGTCGTCGAGCCGGCGCGGCTCGAAAGGCACCGCGACGGTCGTCGCGGTCGCCGACCTTCCGACCCGGTTCGGCGAGTTCGAGGTCGTCTCGTTCCAGAGCCCGGGCGACGGGAAGGAGCACGCGGCGCTCGTTCTCGGGGAGATCGTCGGCAAGGAGGACGTCCCGGTCCGCCTCCATTCCGAATGCCTCACCGGCGACGTGTTCGCCTCGCTCCGGTGCGATTGTCGGGAGCAGCTCGAACTTTCGCTCGAAGAGATCGTCCGCCGCGGGGCGGGCGCGCTCCTCTACCTCCGCCAGGAAGGGCGGGGGATCGGGCTCGAGAACAAGATCAAGGCGTACCGGCTCCAGGAGCTCGGCCTCGATACGATCGAAGCGAACGAGGCGCTCGGGTTCCGGGCGGACGAGCGGGACTACCGGGTCGCGGCCGAGATGCTGAAGGCGCTCGGGGTCCGGTCGATCCTGCTGATGTCGAACAATCCGGCGAAGATCGCCGACCTCCAGGTCCACGGCGTCCGGATCACCGGCCGGATCCCGCTCGAAGTCTCCCCGAACCCGCACAACGCCCGGTACCTCGAGACGAAGCGGGTCCGGGCCGGGCATCTCCTGAAGCCGCCCCGATGGCCGCTGCTCCGGGAGCAGATCGATTGCCTCCACGCCCCGCCGGCGAACCCGACCGACGGCTGAGCACCGGACCCGGACGGCGTTCGCGCGGGGCGACTCCGTCGGATGGCCGGGACGAACCCCCGCGGCCCGACATCGGGCCGGCTCCTCGGCGGAATATTTGCCCCGAACGCGCCGAACCTGATCGATCCGGCGATCCTCGGCGTCGGCGGCGAGGCCACGGTCCGGGCGCTCCGGTCCCTCGACATCGAGAAACGCCTCCGGCCCGACGCGATTCTCGTCGCGTCGCCCCACTGGCTCTCCCGGTCGACCTTCCTCGTCGACACGAGCCCCCGGCCGCGATTCATCGAAGACTTCGAGGGGTTCCCTCGCGAGATGTACGGGCACCGGTACGAACCGCCCGGCGATCCGGTGCTCGCCCGGGCGTTGCTCGGGGCGGGCCAGGCGGCTGGCGTAGGGGTCTCCGACAGCGAGGAGTGGGGCCTCGACCATGGCGCCTGGACGGCGCTGGCCGCACTCGTCCCGTCCGCGAAGGTCCCGGTGGTCCCGCTCTCCTACTCCCTGGCTCCGCCGGCCGACCATCTCCGGTGGGGCCGCGCGATCGCCGCGGGGGTCGAGGCGTCCGGGCGGTCGGTGGTCTTCGTCGCCACGGGACAGATCCTGCACAACTTCTCGAAGTTCTCGTTCGGTCCGGAGCCGGCCCGGTGGCCGGAAGGCGAAGCGATCGAATCGGAGATTCTCGAACGCATGCTCGCGAACGACGTGGAGGGGATCGCCGAATTCGACCGGCGCAAGTGGCGCGAAGCCGCCCCCGAGGGCGGCCTCGGCCCGTACTTCCTCTTGGCCGGCGCGCTCGGCGGCCGATTTGCTCCCCGCCTCGTCAGCAACGAGCGGAGCTTCGGCAGCGCGGGGATGACGGTGCTCGAGTACGTTCCGTTGGCCGGTCCGTGAATGACCTTCCCGAGCCGGCGTCGACCGGACGGAGTTATACGTACTCGGCCGGCCTCTCCCCTCCATCGCCTTCGGGCGTACAGGGAACCATGTTGGCAGGACGGGCGCGGAACGACCGCGCGGTGACGCGAGGCAAGGGAACGCGCTGGCTTGGCGCGGCGGCCATGGGGACGCTCGGGATCGCGGTGTTGATGGTGATGATCGTACCGGCCAGCGCGGCGAGCGCGCCGGCGATCGTCCACACGGTCATGATCACCGCCCCCTACACGGGCGCGTATTCGAACCCGTCGATGTCCGTCAGCACTTCCGGATGCGGAACGGCCGCGGTGATCACGGCCCCGTTCTGGCACGCCCGGACCGGGGACGGCGGGTTTTCGGGGCGGGCGTCCGGTTCGAGCTGCGCTCCCATCTATTCCGGATCCGGCTACACGACCCTCGGGTTCACGAGCTACGTGCCGATCGTCGCGATGCCCGGCCATGACAAGATCGTGGTCAAGTGGGCGCTCGACGTGACCGGCGCCGAGTCGATCCACTCCGGCGCGTGCCGGGTGACGAGCACGACGAACTACTCCGAATGCTACGAGAGCGCGTCGAGCAGCCTCAGCGGGTACGCCTACCTGGTGGACCTCACCAACGGGAGCTACCTCGGGAGCTCCACGACCTATTGGAACGGGACCGGGGCCTCGAGCTACGCGCTCCAGTACTGCTACTCGGGCAACTGCTCGACCTACGCGTACGGAGGCACGGGCGGGACGTTCGCGCTCCACGGGAACGTCGCCTGGACGTTCCACGTCCACGGGATGCTCGCGACGCACCAGTACGAGCTCGTCCAGTCGTTCACGGGCTACGTCTCGGCGTCCTCCTCGGTGTACGGCTCGGCGACGCTCCAGCACGGGCACGCCTCGGCCTGGCTGAACGCGGGGACCTTCGGTAACGGGATCCGGCTGGCGTCGATCACCATCACCTAGGGCGACCGAGGAACCGAACCTCTTCGGCCGGGGCGTCCCTTCCGGGCGCCCCGGCGAGTCCGCCGCCGCTCGGGCCGTGGCCGGTTCCCCTCGGGGGGAACGAACATGAGTGATGGGGGCCTCACCGGTTCGGGAGCGACGGGATGGACGCGAACCACTGGGTCGGCCTCGGAGTGTTCTCGATCGGGGTCGTCGTCGCGGCCTGGTCCGCGGGGCTCA
>DASYOF010000279.1:0-7608 GCA_036007995.1 Thermoplasmata archaeon | reverse complement strand
CCGTCGGTCGTCCAAGACGCGGACCGGATGTGGACGCTCCGTGGGGAGGCCGGCGCGGTCCTCGACGCCGAGACCGGGCCGAGGGTCCGGGAGGACATCGCCGTCCCGGTCGACCGGATCGACGAGGCGCTCGCGGCGATCACCGAGCTCGCCGCGCGCTCGGGTCACGCGCTGTACACCTACGCCCACCTCGGGCAGGGGAACCTCCATCCGAACGTGGCGGTCGACCCGTCGAGCGGGGCGGGTCGCGCGGTTCGGGCCGAGATCCTCGCCGTCGCCCGCCGACTGGGCGGTACCGTCAGCGGCGAGCACGGGGTCGGGTCGGTGAAGCGGTCGTACGTCGAGGACGAGCTCGGCCGGCCCGCGGTCGAGATCCTCCGGGGCTGGAAGTCGCTGTGCGACCCGGACGGCGTGCTGAATCCCGGGAAGCTCCTCCCGTAGGCCGGTCGACGAGCGCCATCGCCCGAACGGTCGCGGTCGGTCTCGGCAGCCGGTCGAACTCGGCCCGCGTCACCCAACGGAGAGGGGCATCGCCCGCCGGTCGCCCGACCCCGTCCCACGTGCCGCGGAACAGGTGGAGCGAGACGGAGAAGTGGGAGTAGGCGTGACGGACGACGCCGACGGGGACGAGGGTCGCGGCAAGGAGTCCGGTCTCCTCCCGGAGCTCGCGCCGGGCGGCGTCCTCCGGGGTTTCGTCGCCCTCGAGACGGCCGCCGGGCAATTCCCAGAGCCCCCCGAGGAGCCCCTCCGCCGGCCGACGGCGCACCAGCCAACGGTCGCCGGAGGTGAGCGCTACGATCGAGGCGAGGACGTGGGGCCGGTTCGGCCTCGAACCGCAGGTGGGCAGTCGGCCCGGGTCCGGAAGTTCCTGGCGGGCTCGGCAATCGGCGGCGACCGGGCACGACGGGCAGTCGGGGCGGCGGGGCCGGCAGACCGTCTCGCCGAGCTCCATCAACGCCTCGTTGAACTCCCCGGCCCGCTCCCTCGGGAGCTCCCGCTCCAGGGCCTCCCCCAGGCGGGCCCGAACGGAGGGTCGGCGAACGTCGTCCTCCTCGAGCGTCCAGCGCGCGGCCACGCGGAGGCCGTTCGCCTCGAGGGCCACGACCGGTTCGCCGAAGGCGAGGCTCGCCACGGCGGCGCTCACGTACGGGCCGAAGCCGGGGAGTTCCGTGAGCTCCCGCGAGGTCGTCGGGAGGAATCCGTGCCGCTTCCCCACAATCTCGCGGGCGGCCTCCCGGAGGTGGCGGGCGCGAGCGTAGTAGCCCAGGCCTTCCCACGCCTTCAGCACCTCCCGTTCCGAGGCGCCTGCGAGCGCCTGAACGGTCGGGAACGTCTGCAGGAACGCGGGGTAGCGGGCGGCCGCGGTCGCCACGCGGGTCTGCTGGAGGAGGACCTCCGCGACCCAGATCCGGTACGGGTCGCGGTCGGATCGCCACGGGAGCGGCCGTCGGTGTGTCGCGAACCAGGCGAGGAGCCGGTCCGCCCGGGCCGACGGCGCCGGGCGCCGTCCGGCGGCCGGACGATCCACGGCGTTCCGAACGAGACGAAGCATTAAAGCCCGGTCGACGGTCGAAGCGCCCGAGCGGGTCGATGGCGGAGGAACCGGGTCCGGTCGAAGTGACGGACGAGACGTTCGAGCACGAAGTCATCCGGTCGGCCCTCCCCGTGGTCGTCGACTTCTACGCCGACTGGTGCGCCCCGTGCCGCGTCGCGGACCCGATCCTGAAGGAGCTCTCCGAGTCTCTGGTCGGCCGCGTGAAATTCGCGCGCGTGAACGTCGACGAATCCGGCCACGTCACCCAGTCGTACGGCATCCACTCGATTCCGACGTACGTCTTCCTCGACCAGGGCCGGGAGCGCGGTCGCGAGGTCGGCCCCGTCGGTCCGACCGAGTTCCGCACGATCCTCCGGCGGTACTTCGCGTTCGCCTGAGCCGACGACCGCTCCGGGCCGAAGGCCCGTCGGTCAGTGCCGGAACACGCGCCAGCCGGTAAAGTACATCGCGACCTTGTGGCGCTCCGCCACTGCGATGACCTCCGGATCCCGGAGGCTCCCGCCGGGCTGGATGATCGCCCGCACCCCGGCGGCCGCCGCGGCCTCGACGCCGTCGGCGAACGGGAAGAACGCATCCGAGGCGAGGACGGAGCCGGCGGCCCGCGGGCCGGCGACGCCGAGGGCGAGCTCGACCGCCTTGACGCGGGTCGGCTGGCCCGCGCCGATGCCGACGGTCTTCGACCCGTCGGCGAGGACGATCCCGTTCGATTTCACATGGCGGACGACCCGCCACGCGAAATCGAGCGCACACGCCTCATGCGGGGTCGCCTTCTCGGTCGTGACCAACCGGAACTCCGCGGGCGCGAGCTCCCGGCGGTCCGTCTCCTGGAGGAGGAGACGGCCGAGCGCCGAGTGGGCCTCCCAACGGGGCCGGTCGATCGCCGGCGGATCCACTCGGACGATCTTCGCCTTCGGCCGCTTCGCCAGGGCCGCCTCGGCCGCGGGATCGAACCCCGGGGCGCCGATCGCATCGACGAATACGCCCTTGAGGGCGTCCGGCGCGTCCGCCTCGAGCGGCCGGTTCGTCGCAATGACGCAGCCGTACCGCGCGACCGGGTCGGTCGCGACGGCCCGCTCGAGCGCGTCCCGGACGGTCGTGCCCGACGCGACCCCGCACGGGCTCGCGTGCTTCACGACCGCCGCGGTCGGAGTCGGGAATTCGCTGACGGTCGCCAGGGCGGTGTCGAGGTCGAGGAGATTTGTGAACGACAGCGGCGGCCCCTTCCGGAGCTCGACCGACCAGGGGGTGAGCATGCCGGGAGGTGCTTCGAGAGCGTACGGGGCGGTCGCCTGGTGCGGATTCTCCCCGTACCGGAGCGGCAGCGGGTCGCGGAGGAACGTCGCGACCTCGGGGAACTCCGGCGCGCCCGCCGGGCCGTCCGGCTCCGGGGGCAGCAGCTGTTCGGCGATGACCCGGTCGTAATGGCTCGTGCGGGCGAACGTGAGGCGGGCGAGCCGCGCGCGGGTCGCGGCGCTCAGGGCCCCGCGGTCCCGGTCGAGCTCGTCGATCACGAGAGCGTAGTCGGACGGGTCGCTGAGGACCCCGACCCACCGGTGGTTCTTCGCCGCGGCGCGTGCGAGCGTGATGCCCCCGATGTCGACCAGCTCGGCGCGCTCGCCCGGCTCGGGATGGGCTCGTACCGTCGACTCGAACGGGTAGAAGTTCACCACGACGAGGTCGATCGGGACAAGTCCCCGGCGTTGCAACTCCGCGGTCCCCTCGTCGGTCCGCGGCGCGAGAACGCCGCCCAGGAGGCCCGGGTGGAGCGTCTTGATCCGGCCCCCGAACCAGGCGCCGACCCCCGTCAGCTCCTCCGCGGAGCGGACCCGGAGGTCGAGCGCGTCCAGCGCCGCGCGGGTCCCGGACGTGGCGACGAGCTCGATCGAATGGCGGTCGAGCGCCTTCGCGAGCTCCGCGAGGCCGGACCGGTCGGATACCGAGAGGAGCGCCCGCCGGAGGGCGACGCGCCCGTCCGAATCCGGCACCACGTCCAGTACCCTGCCCTCAGTGGAAGTTCGAGGGATAAGCGTGACGAGGAACGCTCGGTGCCCCCTCGGAGTCTCGGACGGTCCCGGCCCGACGAGACCGGCTCGCGCTCCGAGAGAGCTGGCGTCGGAACGTTGAAGTAGCCCGCCCGGGCGTAATCATCGGCACAGTGTGGCCGCAGTCGCGACGGGGATGGCCCCGTACGATGCGGAGCCGGCGGCGCCGAGCGGAGGCGGGCCAGGTCAGCGCCATCGCCGTCCTCTTCGGTCTGTTGCTCGTCGTCTCCATGATCGCCCAGTTCGTGACGGTCCAGCTCCCGCAGGACATGCGTTCGCTCGAGGCGCAGCACGAGCTCACGGTGGAGAACCAGGTTTCGCGCCTGCAGGCGACCGTGCTCGCCCAGATCGGCCATGCGCCGTTCCCGCAGAGCCTCGGTTCCCCGATCACGCTCGGCTCCGACCCGGAGCCGCCGTTCGGCGTCGCGGCGACCGGCTCGATCTCCACGACCTCGTACTCCTCGCAGGAGTCGGTCGGCCTCGCCGTGCCGGTCCCCCCGAACTGGGGCCACGGCAACCTCTGTACGACCTTCACGTCCGGGACGTGCCACAACTCCCAGAGCAACGTCTGCGGCCCCGGCCTCCGGTACAACGAGTCGGCCACCAACTCGTCGGTCACGTTCGCGCTCACCGGGAGCAACGACTGCATCGTGCTCAACTTCACCGGCAACGGCGACACGATCACCCTCGGCGTGACCGGGTCGAACCTCGGCTACTTCGTCCTCGACCTGTTCGGGTTCAACGACACGGTCGTCCTGAACAACCAATTCTCCGGGAGCGGATTCCACGCGTTCTTCTACCTGTTCGGCGGCTACGACACGTACAAGGCGTCGGGCGGGCCGACGGGGAGCGGCATGTACCTCAACACCTACTTCGTCGGGCAGTCGGCGAGCGGAGGGATCTGCCCGTCGAACAATCTCTCCGCGACCGACAAGTGGAGCATCCAGGGTTCGTCGTCCAGCAACAGCCTGCAGAATCTGACGTGGAACAACTCGGTCGGCTACGCGACGCCGTACCACAAGACCTCCGGATGGCCCGGGACCGGCAACTCCGGCACGGGCAACCACGTAGGGTGGCAGAACGTGACCGCTGCGACCACCTGCGCCTTCGTGAAGCAGAAGTCGTACGGGAACGCCTGGGGTGGCCTCTCGGTGACGATGAACAACCTGTACCTCCCGCAGGCGACGGTGGCGCTCGATTCGGGCGCCGTCATCGAATCGGGCCCCTCCGGCTCGGTGATGATCTCCCCGCCGCCGTGGAGCCAGGCGTCGAACGGAACCGCCGCGACCCCGCTCTCGTTCACTTTCCTCACCTTCACGAGCGCATCGAAGGTCGCCGAGGCCGGACGGACGACCGCCGCGGTCCTGACCCACATCGTCACGGTCAGCACCGCCACGATCACCACCGGCAGCGTGGCGGTCTCCATCGTGACGGCGTACCCCCAGGCGTGGTTCGATTTCCTGACGAGCGGGGTCGCCGGGAACGTCCCCGCCAGCACGACGTGCTCGGGCACCGTCGCGACGTGCGTCGTCGCCCCCGCCGGGACGTTCGTGACGATCTCGACGCTGTTCAACGTGAGCTCGATCACCCTCACCTGGGCGGTCGTGTCGCTCTCGCTCGAGTGAGTCGTCGCAAACCGGCTAGCGTCCGAGCTGGATCCGGCCGACGGTCTCCGTTCGGCCGGGCGCGATCGCCGGGGTCGACCGCCGTCGAAGGTCCCGGGCGAGGGACTCGCCGAGCGGGGTGAGTTCGTAGACGAGGAGCCGTCGGGCCTGGTGCTCGACGTGGCGACGCCCGACCCGGAGCACGCCCGCGGCGACCAGGCGCGCGAGCGTCTTCGCGAGCGAGCTCTGCCGAAGTCCGAGCGCCTCGCCGATCCCCGCCTGGGAGAGACCGAACGGAGCGAGCTCGTTCGGCCCGATGCGCCCTTGGGCGAGGATGTGGAGGATGACTCGCTCGGACGCCTTGAGGGCGTTTTCGGTCACGCGGGCGCCCGACGGACTCCTCGACCGGGCCGGAGAGGGCGGGGGAGGCGCGACCACGACCACCTCGACGCGCGGCGGAGACGGAACCGGGGGGACGGGGGCCGGGCCCGTCTCCGTCGTTTCGTCCCATCTCGGCCGCCGGGAGCGCCGCCATCGCTCCACGGCAAGCCGAATCACGACCGTCGCGCCGGCCCCCAGAGCGGCGCCCGCGAGGAGGTCGTAGAGGATCAGCCGAATCCCCCCGCGATTCCGTCGGGGGCGTCGATCGCCCGGGTCATGGTTCGGGGGCGGGGTCGGGCTCGCGGCCGTCCGGCCGGCTCAAGGCGCGGACGATCGCCTCGCCCTCTTCCCGGTCCCGTCGTCGGACGAGAAGGTACTCGAGCGTCGCAAGGGAGAGGAGCGCGCCCACCAGAACGCCGATGACCGCCCAAAGCAGGACGGACTCCCCGCCGGAGCCGGCGGAGGTGATCGGGTTCGGGGTGGTCTTGGGGCCGGTGCTCGGCTTCACGACCGCGAACGACGTGTTCGCGAACGCCGGCCGACCGAGCGCGTCCCGAACGGAGACCGTAACGTGGAACGATCCGACGGCCGTTGGCGTGCAGTTCAGCACGCCCGCGTTGGCGCTCCGGCACCCGGCGGGGAGTCCGGTGTAGTTGTACGCGAGCGGGAGAGTCCCCCGGGCCTCGACGACGAGGGTGGTGGAGTTGCCGAGGAGCACCGTCGCCGGGCTCGCGAAGAAGGCGCTCACCGAGGGCAACGGGCTCGCCGACGGCTGGACGAGCAACGCGCCGACGGCTCCCTGGGTGTGACCGGCCGAATCCGAGACCACCACGTAGAGCGAGTAGGACCCGGCGGTCGTCGGAGAACACGGCAACGTGGAGGTGTTGGCGGTAGCGCACCCCGCCGGGAGCAAGGGATAGCGGTAGCTGAGCGGTCCGGTCCCGCCTAGGGTGACGACCGAAACGACGACGGTCGTTCCGACGGTGGCGAGACCGGGAGATGCCCCGAAGCCGACGATCGAGAGTCCGGCGCCTCCGCCGACCGGATCCACCGTGAGGTTTCCGGAAACGGAGGCGAAATCCCCGGCCGAGTCCCCGACGGAGATTGTAAGCTCGTACGTCCCGGCGCTCGTGGGAAGGCAGGAGATCGACGTGGCGTTCGCGCTCGCACACCCCGGGGGAAGGTTCCCGTACGCGAACGTCAGCGGACCGCTCGCGGTCGTGGCGTTGACCTGGATGGTCGAGGCGTTCCCGAGGACGATGGTCGAAGGGGAGATCCAGAAGCCCGTAATGCGAAGGGAGCCGGTCGAACCGGAGGCGACGACCGAGAGGGGGAGCGACGCATTCGCGTACAGGCCACTCGAATCCTGAACCGCGACATGTACGGTGAAGTTGCCACTCCCCGTCGGTGTGCAGGGGAGCGTGGGCACATCCTGGGTCGCGCATCCCGTCGGTAACCCGGTGAAAGTGTAGCTTCTCGGGACCGTTCCGTTGGCGGTCTGGACGGAGAGCAGCGTCCGTTCCGCCACGGCCGTCGGGGAGGGGTTCGCGAAGAATCCGGTGATGGTCAAGAGCGGATTCACGGTCACGAGCGTTTGGGCGCTCGCCAGATGTCCCGACGAATCGGAGACGAGGACCGTGACCGTCCACGCCCCGATGGCCGTCGGGGTGCACGAAAGATCGGAGGTGTTCGAGCTGGCGCACCCCGTCGGAAGTCCGGAGTAAGTGAACGTGAACGGGGGCGTTCCGCCAATCACGGACGCCGAGAGGTGGGTGGCGGCCCCGACGTCAAACGCCGCGGGGGAGGCCGAGAAAACCTGGACCACGGGCGAAGTGGCGCTTCCGTAGCTCCAATACCACGTGTCGCTGCAAGGTCCGTTCAGATCGCAGGCGAGCGGGGCGATGGAGCTCCCCGACCATCCGCCGAAGAACACATCGGCGGAAGTCGGTGGGTCGTACGTCCCCGCCATGTCGGTCCGCGGGCCGGGCGAGATCGCGGGCCGGAGCTGGCTCCACGAACCGTTCGC
>DASYOF010000278.1:0-4127 GCA_036007995.1 Thermoplasmata archaeon | reverse complement strand
CGACGTGACGGCGTGGCGCCTTCGGCCAGGACCGGGGCGAACCCGGCGGGGAGGGCGGTTCGACCTACTGAGTGACCGCTCCGCAGAACGGACAGACGAGGTACTCCGGTGGGATCTCCTTGCCGCAGTTCGAGCACGCCTTCATCGGCGCCACCGGACCGGACGCCGCCGCTCCGCTCGCGGGGGCGGAGGTCGTCACAGGGGACGGCGCCGACGCCGCGGGGGGGCTTTGGCGGGCCGGTGGGCTCGCGGGGCGGGCCGGAGGCGGGCTCGCGGCCGGGGCGGCGGCGGCGCCGCCTCCGCCCTTCTTCGGCGGTTGGGCCGCCGGGGTCGGAGTCCCGGCCGAGGCGGCGACCGCCATGTCGTCGCCGAGGTTCTCGGGCGGCGCGGTCATGCCGGAGCGCGATCCCTGCGACTGCTGGAACTTCCACTGGCTGAACGGCAGGTACGTCGACTGGCGCTTCCACCAGTCCCAGAACGCCCCTTCGTTGTAGTTCTCGCCGAGCTCCTTGCGGGCGCCGGCGCGGAACCGCTCGACGAAGTCGGCGTACGCCTGACGCTCGGGATCGGTCGTCTCCTGGTCGCCCTTCCCGAGGAGCTGCGCGGCGCACTCGGGGCACACCTGGGAGTTCGCCGGGATGGTCGAACCGCAGCGGCTGCAGCGGACGAGGTCCGCCTCGAACTCGGCGCCGCACTTCGGACAGACGGTGGCGTCCTCCGGGATGAGGTTGCCGCACTCGCCGCACTCGACGAGCTTGCCCTTCGCCTGGCGCTGGAACATCAGCAGGACGACCGCGACGACGACGAGCGCCGCCACGATGATGACGATCAGGAGCCAGAGCGGGATGAGGCCGAGGATCTTCTGCTCGTACCACGGCAGCGGCCCCGACGGGGGCGGGCCGACCGTGAACTTCGCCGTGACGTTCAGGTACGCCGTGCGTCCCTGGTGGTACGCCGTCACCTGGATCGAGTATTGCCCGTTCGCCATCGCCGCGGGGAGCGCGAGCTCGACCGGGACGCCGGACTCCGAACGGAGCTCCGAGCTCGAGAGCGTGTAGATCCCGGCGGCGGAGGTGGCGGTGACGTTCAGCCACGCCGACTCGTTCCCCGAGAAGAGGACCGACGCCGAGGCGATGTACGTGCTGCCAGGGACGAGGGCTCCCGCGGGCGGCACGAACGTGAGCGAGATGTACGACGGGACGATCGTCCGGTTCGAGCTCGATTCGGCGAGGCCGCCGATCGGCGCGACTCCCTTGTTCCACAGCACGATCGCGAGGAACGTCTGGTGGACCGGCGGGTTCGGGATCCCCGTGATGCTCTCGTTGACGACCCAGGGGAACGTCGCGTTGAGGCTCGCGCCGACGCCGAGCGGGGCCGTCGCGTTGAACTGGCCGATGACCGAGCCGTTGAGCCCGTGGGACGCCGGGAGCGTCTCGAGCGTGATGTTGAAGGTCCCGACCGCGCCGGTGCCGATGTTCGTGACCGTGACGGTGAAGTTCGTCGACTCCCCGATCGCGAGCGTATCGTTGGTGTTCTCGGTCGCGTTCTTGACGCCGACCGTAATGCCGCTCACGCCGATGCTGAGGCCGGGGCGGTAGAGCGGGAAGATCGTCGGGGTCTGGCCGTCCGCCGACGCGGGGGTCATCCCGGTCGGGTACGGGGCCACCGAGCCGTTGAACGACTCCGGCGGGCCGGCGCGGCCGCCGGCGACCGTCACGACGACGTGGTAGTCGCCGAGATAGTCGCCGTCCTGCAGGGACGTCGAAGAGAGCGTCCCGGACGCGAGCAGGAGCTCGGCGTCGCCGGTGTTCGGGTTCGTGCCGCCGTAGTTGGCGGCGTGGTGGGCGACGTCCCAGGCCGTGACGTACGCCGCGAGGTCCGGGTCCGCCGAGGAGAGGTCGTTGAGCGCGTTGGCGGTCGCGTTGTTCGACTGGGAGGAGGGGTACTCGTACGAGGCGACGGCGGTCCCGCCGGCGACCGGTTGGCTACCGGCGCCGTAGACGGGGATCTCCATCCACCGGTAGAAGTACGCCTGGCTGGTCGCGTCCGGCAACACGGCCGAGATGTCGGTCGTGTTCTGTGGGTTCGCGGCGACGGTCGTGGTCAGGTTGGCGAGGTACGCCGAGGCGCCGTTCGTCAGGATCACCTTGCTTGAGACCCACGGGAGGACCCCGGGCGGGGCGGTCGGCGGGAGCGGGAACGGCGCGACCGGGTACCAGTTCACGTCGATCGAGCTGTCGACGACCGTGAGCGTGCTGCCGGCGCCGTTCGCCGTGATGTTGAACGAGGTGTCGGCGACGAGGTCGATCTCGACCGACGTGATCGCGACCGCCGTCGCGGAGTTCGTCGTGCCGAGCGTGACCGACGCGCCGCCCGCGGCGGCGGTGGCGAAGAACGCCGGGACGCCGAGCGCGTTGATCTGGGCGATCGCCCCGGCGGGCAGCGCCACGGTCGCCACGTTCCCCGCCGCGGGGTAGTCGATCGTGCCGAGGTTCGCGTTCGCCGTGTAGACGAAGCTGTTGCCGGTGGAGGACTCGTCGACGGTCGCGGTGTAGTCGATGACGACCGTGCCGGACCGGACCTGGGGGTAGAGGGTGTCCTGGAGAAGCGCGTTCGGGGTCGCCGGCGTGCCGAGCGCCGCGAACGTGTGGCTCGTGGTCGAGGAGATCGACCCGCCGCTCGAGTCGGTGAGCGGGTTCGGCTGGACCGAACCGGAGAGGGTCCAGTTGTCGTGGTACGTTGACGTTTCCATCGCGCCGTCGAGGGTCATTCGGCCCCCGCCGAGGACGGAGAGGGCCGGGGAGTACACGCTGTCGTTTGTCGCCGCGGTCCCGTTCGGAAGCTCCGCGTTGCTCGGGTTCGGGGTGATCGTGGTGCTGTTGAGCCAGACCGCCGCGCCGACACCGTACGAGGTGACCGAACCGGCGAACGCGAGGGAGCTCGAGTTGGCGAACAGCTGGCCGGGGGCGGAGACGTTTACGGTGACCTTTGGGTAGGTGTTGATTAGGCCGAGGTCGGCCGTGAGCACGGAGCTCTCGAGCCAGACGGTCCCCTGGTCGGTGAAGGTGTAGATGTGGCTCAGACGGTTGGCGACCGAGCCGGTCGAACCGAGGTACTGAACGAAGACGAACTTCGTCTGTTGGATGATCAGGCTGCCGCCGACCATGACGGTGACGTTACCGCCCTGATAGTACGTCTGTTGGGTGCTGGAGCCGGGCGAGATGACGTACGGCGAGTTCGCCGGTCCGACGACGAGGTCGCCGTGCGTGACGACCGCCGGGGAGGCGGCCGCGACCGTGGCGGTACCGTGCGGGAGCGCCGCGCTCGGAGCGTTCGCGCCGGGCGTGGCGACCGCGAACAGGCTGACAATCATCAAGAGCAGGAGGAGGCCGAGAACCCACCGGCCGTTCATTCCGCTCGTCCAACGCGCCGTCCCTCCCCCAGGTGAGGAGGGGACTCGAAAACGGTCCACGAGCGAAATAAAGTGAAGGTCCCGGTATAAAAACGCTCCCGGAACGACGGCGAATCCCGGCGGCTCTCTTCGAGGAGCAATCGGGAGACCGGACCGGAGTCGCAATCGTCGTCGCCGGCGCGACGGACGTTTTCGGTAGGCTAGGGGCCGCGCAGGACGACCTTCCCGAACAGGTCGTCCGAATCGATCCGGGCGAACGCCGCGACCCCGTCCGCGAAGTCGTATTCCCGGTCCACGACCGGACGCAGTCGACCGGCCGCGAGCTCGGCCAGGACCTCCAGGAACTCCGAGGCGTTCGCCATCGTGCTCCCGCGGATGGACGCTTGCCGCCAGAAGAGCGTCCGGAGGTCGATCTCGGCGAGCGGTCCGGTCGTGGCACCGATGACCACGATCCGGCCGCCGCGCGCGACCGCCTTCAGGGACCGGGGGACGGTCTCCCGCCCGGCCGAATCGAAGATGACGTCGACCCCGCGCTTGCCCGACCACTCCCAGAGGACCCGGTCGAGCGGGCGGTCGGCGCTGGTGAGCAGAACCTCGTCCGCACCGAGGGCGCGGGCTCGCTCGGCCTTCGGTTCGCTGCGGGTCGTGACGGCCACCCGGGCGCCAAGCCGCTTCGCCACCTGGACCGCGGCGGACGCGACGCCGCCGCCGGCGC
>DASYOF010000277.1:0-10869 GCA_036007995.1 Thermoplasmata archaeon | reverse complement strand
CCTCGCCCAGGAGCTCGAGGAGGCTCACGTGGCGGTGGTGGCGGTCGACCCCGGCGACCTTCGGACCGCCATGCATCAGGCCGCGTTCGCGGGCGAGGACATCTCCGACCGGCCCCTGCCCGAGGCGACGGTGCCGTTCTGGGCCTGGCTGTTCGGCCAAGCGCCCGGCGAGGTCACGGGCCAGCGGTTCCAGGCGCAATCGGAACGCTGGGGATTGGCCCGATGAAGACCTCCGAGCTCGCGTTCGAGCGCCCGCCGGGGCTCGAGGCGACGGCCCCCCCGGAGCTGACGTCCGGCGCCCGGGACGCGGTACGCCTGCTGGTCAGCCGGCCGGACGGACGAACGGTCGTTCGGTTCGATTCGCTCCCCGATACCCTTCGCCCCGGCGACCTTCTCGTCGTCAACCGGAGCGCCACGGTATCGGCGAGCCTACCGGCCCGCGCCGCGTTCGGCGAGTTCCGATTGAACCTATCGACCGACTATGGCCGCGGCGTCTGGCTCGCGGAGCCGCGGTTCGCCGCCGACCGGCCGGGGCCGGTGCCGCTCGGCGACGGGGAACCGTTCGTCGCCGGAGGCCTGCCCGCGGCGGTGGTGGCCGCCTACCCGGGCCTCCCGCGCCTCACGTTCGTACGGTTGAGCGGCGACGTCCGCGGGGCCATGTCGCGGGTCGGCGAACCGATCCGCTACGGGTACGTCGGCCGGCGGTTCCCGATCGACGCGTACCGGACGATCTTCGGCGACCGGCCGGGGAGCGCGGAGATGCCGTCGGCGGGCCGGCCGTTCACGAGCGCGACGCTCGCGGGACTGGCCGCGCGCGGGATCGATCTCGCCCGGGTGACCCTGCACGCCGGGGTATCGAGCGTCGAGATCGGGTCCGACGACGTCGCGGCGTTCCCGCTCTATCCCGAACCGTTCGAGGTTCCGGAGGAAACGGTCGAGGCCGTGGAGCGCGCCCGCGGCCGGGGCGGACGGGTCGTCGCCGTCGGGACGACGGTGGTCCGGGCGCTCGAATCGGCCGGCCGCGGGGGAACCCTGCGGGCCGCCCGCGGCTTCACCCGGGCGTTCGTCCGACCCGAACGGCCGCCCGAGGTCGCCGACGTCCTCCTCACCGGACTCCACGACCCGCGGACGAGCCATCTCGCGATGCTGGCCGCGTTCGCGGGGATCGACCGATTGCGCGAGGACTACCGAGCGGCGGTCGCCGAACGGCTCCTCTGGCACGAGTTCGGGGACTCGCACCTGATCTTCCGCGACGGTCGCGCGGGCTAACGCCCGGCGACCGGTGCCGCTCCCGTCGCCGACTCTCGCCTAGTTCGACACCGGCGTCGAGCCGGTCGGGAGACCGGCCCGCTGCCGGAGCGCGTAGTAGAACCCGCCGAACGCGGTCGCGGTCGGGGTCCGAAGGCCCTGGACGCGCAACGCCGCCTTCACTTCCTTCGGCGTCTGCCGGAGGTCGAGGGTCTTCGTCGCGTCGTACTTGTACTGGAACGTGCCGGACGGCCCCTTCGGGAACGGCTCCCAGTCGCGGGCGTTCGTCGGATGGAGCTCGTGCGGGCGCTTCTCGTCCGCCGCCCCGGAGAACGCGGGCATCGTGAGATGCTCCTCGGTGAGCCAGATCATGGTGGCGTCGCGGATCGCCTGCTCGGTCGTCTCGTCGAGCGCGCCCGGCGCGACCTGGGATTGCACCCAGCTGACCATCGCGTCGAACGTCTTCTCGGAGTTCTCCTCGAGCATCTGCAAGACGGCGAGTCGGATCGCGCTCTTCCGCAGCTGGTTGATCCCGGTCTCGCTGAGCCGGTACTCGACCGTCAGTCCGAGGAGCGCCTCCGCGTTGTCGGCGAGTTCCTTGAGCGGGAGGACGAACAGGGGTGTCGTGGGTTCGTCCCCGCTCCCGATGTACCAGAGCGAGAACTCCTGGCCGTTCGTGATGAGGGCGAGCGGGGCGCCGAGCGCCTTCGCCTTGCGGCCGGCCTCCTCCGCCTTCGCCATCGTCTCCTTGCCGCCGCTGACCTCGAGGATCAGCCGCGCCTTGCCGGAAAGGTCGAGCAGCGCGTAGTCCGCGTGCCCGCCGTCGGTCTTGACCGGGAAATCGAGGTAGACCTGGTGCTTGTCGTGCGGGTCCCAGCCGAGCGTGATCAGGAACGGATTGACGATCCAATGCTTGACCTGCTGCTCGGTAATGTCCTGGACGTCGCGGAGCACTTCGCTCGCGACCTGGTAGAATTCGTTCATCCGCCGCGTAAGGTCCGTCGCTTCCATCGCGGATTTGATGGTCGAGACGGTGGCTTAAACCTACCCTCGTCCGGCAATCGGCCCTAGGTCGGGGACCGGACGACCCAACAGACGCTCGGCTTCGAACTTCAGGTAGGGCTCGACCCGTTCCAGCGGGCCGTCGGTCATCGGCGTCGGAGGGAGCGCCAGCGTGTCGGAGAGTAACCACTCCACCTCGTAGGCGTAGAGGAGGGTCGACCCCAGCGATTGCAGGAGCCCCGCCAGCCGAACTCCCCCCCGAGCGGAGAGGTGCCAGTACCGCGGCCGCTTGCCGACGAGAGCGAACAGTCGGTCCGTCACGTCGACGTACCGGTAGCTCGCTGGTCCACCGACGTCGACGACCGCGTTGGGCGGCGCGCGGGCGAATCGTAGCACCAGCCGGGCGACGTCCGCGGCCGCGACGGGGCTGATCCGATACGTGCCGTCCCCGAACATCGGGAACACCGGATACCGGCGAGCCGTGCGGAGCATGACGCCGAGGAGGACGTCCCCCCGGCCGAACATCATCGTCGGACGGACGATCGCATACGGAACGCCGGAATTCCCGACGTCGGCGTCGAACCGTCGCTTGTACGTCAGGTACGGGATGCCGGACTCGAGGTGGGTCGGCGCGGGGGGCACGCTGACCTGGACGATCGGGATGTGCCGCGTCTTCGCGGCCTCCAGCAACCGTTCGAGCCCGTCGAAGATCCGACGGAACCGGGCGTCCGAGCCCCAGCGGTACCACGCGACGTTGACGATCGCATCGACGTCCGACACCGTCCGCCCCCAGTCCGACACGTCGGCGAGGTCCGCGCGAATCCACTCGACCCCGAGCTCCCGCTCGCGCTCCACCCCCGTCCGGTGGACCGACCGGATCGACCAGTCCGGCGCGGCCGCCTCGAGCAGCGCTCGTCCGAGGAGCCCGCCGCCGCCTCCGACGAGGAGGAGCTTCGGCCGCCCGGCGCCCGCGGTCATGCCGGGGACGGTGGGGCGATGGTCGGCGGGGCGGTCCGGACGTAGGGCGCGCCGAACACGGCTGCCCAGCCGGCGAGGACCGGCCCCTGGAGTTCCGACAGCGAAACCGGGTGACCGACCTCCCGGGCGACGGAGGTCATGACGGAGCCGGGCAGGCCGCACGGCTCGAATCGGGCGAACTCGGCGAGGTCCACGTCGACGTTCAGCGCGAACCCATGGAACGTGACCCACTCCTCGACGGCGACCCCGACGGAGGCGATCTTTCGCCTCCCGTCGACCCACACGCCGCGCTTCCCGGGGACCCGGGAGGCCTCGACCCCGACCTCCCCGACGGCGCGGGCCACGACCTCCTCGAGGTCATGGACGAACCGGCGCACGTCGTGGCCCCGCTCGGCGAGGTCCACGATCGCGTACCCGACGAGCTGGCCCGGTCCGTGGTACGTCGCCTGGCCGCCCCGCTCGACCGGGACGACCGGGAGCCCCTCGGGAAGGGTCGCGGGGTCCGCCCCGCCGACTCCGACCGTGATGACCGGCTCGTGCTCGGTCAGGATCAGCGTGTCCGGGACCGTCCCGGCCCGTCGCTCCGCACGGAGCGAGCGCATCCGAACGAGGGCGTCCGGGTAGTCGGTGCGGCCCCACTCACGCGCTGCGAGCGGCACCGGACGGCCTCCGCGCGACGTGGAGCGGTTCGCCGAGCCACAGGAGCGCGGCCTCTTGGAGCGTCTCGGAGAACGTCGGGTGGGGATGGATCGTCATCGCGACGTCCCGGACGGTCGCCCCCATCTCGATCGCGAGGCCCGCCTCGGCGATGAACTCGCCCACCGATTCGCCGACCGCCTGGACGCCGAGGACGAGACCGCTCGTGTCGTCGCCGACCAATTTGAGCCAGCCCGTGGTGGCGTGCGCCGCGTGGGCCCGGCCGAGGGCCGCGAACGGGAACCGAACGTCCCGCGCGGCGTGGCCCGCCGCCTTCGCTTCCGTCGTCGTGGATCCGACGCTCGCGAGTTCGGGGGACGTGAACACGACCGACGGCATCGTCTGGTGAAGGTAGCGCGTCGGGCGACCGGCGGCGACCTCCGCCGCAACGACCCCCTCCCGGTACGCCTTGTGGGCGAGCATGGGCGGCCGGGCCACGTCGCCGACCGCGAAGATCGTCGGGACGTTCGTCTGCTGGCGGTCGTTGACGGTCAGGAAGCGGGTCTTCGGGTCCGCGACGACGCCGGCCTCCTCGAGCCCGAGGTCGCCCGTCGCCGGGCGCTTCCCGACGGTGAGGAACAGCCGCTCCGCCGTCAGCACGGTGGGAGCGCCGCCGACGTCGACCGTCAGCTGGACCCCGTCCGCCGTCCGTTCGAGCTTGGTCGCCTTCGCGCCGACGTGGATCGTCACGCCGAGCGCGGTCAGCGCCTTCGCGAGCTCCTGCGAGAGATCCGGGTCGAGACCCGGGAGGATCTGGGGCATCCACTCGACGATCGTGACCTGCACGCCGACCTCGGCAAGGAACTCGCCGAGCTCGCAGCCGCTGACGCCCCCCCCGAGCACCAGGAGACTCTTCGGAAGCGACGTCCAGTCGAGCAGTTGCTCGGCGGTGGCGACGCGGGTGCCGTCCGGCTCGAATCCGGGGAGGATCGTGGGGACCGCCCCGGTGGCGACGATCGCCTTCGCGAAATCGATCCGTTCCCGTCCGCCGTCGGCGGCGACGAGTTCGGCGGACTTCGGCCCGGTGAATTTCGCTTCCCCGAACAAGACCGTCACGCCGGCCGACTTCAGGAGCAACGCGACCCCGCTCCGCTCCTTCGCGACGACGGACGATTTCCATTGGGAGGCCTTGGCGAGGTCGAACCGTACCGCTTCGGCCTCGACCCCGATCCCCGGCCCCTCCGTCCGGAGCGCGTGATAGAGACCCGCGGCGTGGATCAGCGCCTTCGACGGGATGCACCCCCGGTTGAGGCATTCCCCGCCGAGCTCGCGCTTCTCGACGAGCAGGGTCTTCACTCCGAGCTGTCCCGCCCGGATCGCGGCCACGTAGCCGCCCGGGCCGCCGCCGATGACGAGCAGGTCGGTCTGACGAGCATACGTTCCCGCCATGGACGGAGGGCCGGAACCACCCGGGCCTAAGACGATGCGGGAGGGGGGCCGGGGGCGAACACGTCGGATAGGAGCGACTCCGGCGCGGGGGGCGCCGCCTGTTCCGCGACCTCGATCGCCGCCCGGACCGTCGCGTCGGACTCCTCGCGCCACGCGGCGATGCGCGCGTCATCGGCGAGCTCCAGCCGCCGAAGGAGGAGCTCGAGCCGGAGGTACGGGTCGCGCTGCCGGGCGCGGGGAAGGAAGTCGGCCGGTTGGTATCGGCTCGGGTCGTCCGAGCTCGAGTGCGGCGTCATGCGGAACACGACGAACTCGATCAACGTCGGTCCGCCCCCGGCGCGGGCCCGGGCCACCGCGGCCCGCAGGCGGCTCGTCACCGCGACGAGGTCGGTCCCGTCGACCCGCTCGCCCGGCAGGCCGTACGCGACCGATTTCTCGGCGAACGTCGCGGTGCGGGTCTGACGGTCGGTGGGGACCGAGATCGCCCACTGGTTGTTCGTGCAGCACAGGACCACCGGCGCCTGCCAGACGCCGGCGAAGTTTGCTCCCGCGTGGAAGTCGTTCGCGCTGGTCGCGCCGTCGCCGAAGAACGCGAGCACGACCGAGGGGTCGCGGCGAACCTTCATCGCATAGGCGAGGCCCACCGCCTGGGTGACCTGGGTTCCGATGACCGACGACATCGAGACGTACCGGACCTCCCGGGCCGTCGGGTGGCACGGCATCTGACGCCCCCGGGCGGGGTCGAGGTCGTCGGCGAACAGGTGGTGCAGGTAGGTCGTGAGCGAGTGACCCCGGGCGAGCGCGACCAACTGCTCGCGGAGACCGGGGAACACCCAGTCGCTCGGGCCGACGGAGAGGGCGGCGCCGACGCTCACGGCTTCCTGCCCGGTCGCCGGGCCGTAGAAGCCGATCCGGCCCTGGCGTTGGAGCGCCAGCATCCGACCGTCGAGGACGCGGGCGAGGGTCATCCATCGGTAGGCGTTGACGAGCGTCGTCGACCACTCCGGGCCGAGCAGGCCGACGAGCGCCTCCGACGAGTAGTCGAGGGGGAGCACCCCCGGAGGGTCCGTCATGCGAGTTCGGCGAACAGCTGGTGCGGGTCCTCGAGGTGGGCTTTCACGACCTGCACGAACTGCGCCCCGACGATCCCGTCGAGGACGCGGTGGTCCAGCGACACGGAGAGGTTCATCAGGTGGGCGGGGGCGAGCGTACCGTCGGCGAGGTACACGGGTCGCTTGACGATCCGATGGACCCCGAGGATTCCCACCTCGGGGTAGTTGAGGATCGGCGTCGCGAGGACCCCGCCGAGGGCCCCCAGGCTCGTGATCGTGAACGTGCCGCCCGTGAGCTCGTTCCGGGTCAGCTTTCCGGCGCGGCCTCGCTCGGCGAGCTCCTGGATCTCCCGGGCCAACTTCGAGATGCTCTTCGTCTCGACGTTGCGGATCACCGGCACGATCAACCCCTCCGGGGCCGCGGTCGCGATCCCGATGTGCGCTTCGGGATAGACGTGGAGCTCCTGGTGCTCGTCGTCCATCCGGGCGTTCATCCACGGGTGGGCGTGGAGACCCGCGACGACGGCCTTCAGGATGAACGGCAGGTACGAGAGTCGTACCCCGTCCTTCTCGACGTGCTTCGCCGTACGCTCGCGCCAGCGGACGAGCTCGGTGGCATCGACCTCCTCGACGTAGGTGAAGTGGGCGGCCTTGTGGGTCGCCTCGCTCATGTGCTCGGCGATGACGCGCCGGATGCCCCGGATCGGGACTCGCTCGAACGGTTCCGACCCGCTGGCCGCGGCGGCCGGGGGGCGCGCGGGCTGGTTCTGGGCGGCCGCGGTCGGCACGTCCGTCTTCGCGGCGGGCTGGGGCGCGGGGGCCTCCGTCGGCGTCGCGGAAGGAGTTGGAGCCGAAGCGGTTTCGCCGAGGTCGGACTCCTGGACCCGGCCCCCCGGACCGGTTCCTCGGATGTTGGAAAGATCAATGCCTCGTTCCGCCGCTAGGCGGCGGACGAACGGGGAGGCCAGGACCCGTCCGGCGACCGACGAGACGGCCGCCGGGGTTGGGGCCGGGTTCGGGGTCGCCGAGGACGGCGTCTCGGGGGCGGGGGTGGGCGCGGCCTCGGGTCTCGATGGGGCCGCCGCCGGAGCCGCGGGAGCGGCGCCGGCCGCCCCGGTTTCGATCGTGACGAGCAGCCCGCCGACCTTGACTTTCTCGCCCTCCTTCGCGTGGATCTTGACGACGGTGCCCGACTTCGGCGAAGGAATCTCGACGTTCGCCTTGTCGGTCAGGACCGAGACGAGCGGGGCATCCTCGGCCACGTGGCCACCCTCCTGGACGAACCACTTGACGACCTCGCCCTCGGCAACGCCTTCGCCGATATCGGGCAGCCGGAACTCGTACGCCACGAGCGCCTCCTAGCCGGCCGCCAGCGCGACCTTGGTCGCGTGGACGATCCGGTCGGCGTTGGGCAGATAGGCGTTCTCGAGGGCGTAGGGGAACGGGGTGTCGTAGCCGGTGACCCGTTGGACCGGCGCCTTCAGGGAGAAGAACGCCTTCTCGGCCAAGATCGCCGCGAGCTCGGCCCCGAATCCGCAGAAGCGGGGTGCTTCGTGAACGATTACGGCGCGTCCGGTCTTCTCGACCGAGGCCAGCACCGCCTTTTCATCGAGCGGGACGAGAGTCCGCAGATCCACCACTTCGGCGTTGGTTCCGGCGCCGGCCAGCGCCTCCGCCGCCTGGACCGCGGGGGGGATCATCGCGCCGTAGGCGAAGATCGTCACATCGGACCCCTCGCGGACCGTGCGCGCCTCCCCGAACGGCACGCGGTGTTCGCCGTCCGGCACCTCGCCGGAGACCGCTCGGTAGATCCGCTTCGGTTCGAGGAACAGCACCGGATCCGGGTCGGCGATGGCGGTGGCGAGAAGCCCTTTCGCATCGGCCGGAGTCGACGGGATCACGACCTTGAGACCGGCGGTGTGGGCAAAGTACGCCTCGTTCGACTGCGAGTGGTAAAGACCGCCCTTGATGCCGCCCCCGTACGGCGTCCGGATCACGACGTGGCAAGGATACTGCCCGCCCGACCGGTACCGGAACTTGGCGAGTTCGCTGACGATCTGGTCGAACGCCGGATAGATGAAATCGACGAACTGGATCTCGGCGATCGGCTTGAGTCCGTACAGCGCCATTCCAATCGCCGTGCCGACGATCCCCGTCTCGCTCAGCGGGGTGTCGATAACCCGGTCCCCACCGAACTCCTTGAACAGGCCTTCCGTGGCTCGGAAGACCCCGCCGTTCACGCCGACGTCCTCCCCGAGCACGAGCACGTCGGGGTCGGCGCGCATCGCCTCCGCAAGACCGCGGTTGATCGCCTGGACGAGCGTCAGTTCGGTCATGGTTTGATTAGTCCCTCTTTGAGAAGCGTGGCGAATTCGGTCCGCTGCGCTTCGAGCTGGGGCGTCCGCTCGGCGAAGACGTCGTCGAACAAGGTCGCCGGGTCGACGGGCGGGGTCTCTTCGGCCGAGGCGAACGCCGCGACGACCTCTTTCCGGGTCGTCTCCCAAAGGGCCGCGTCGTCCGCCTCCGTCAGCGCCCCCGAGCTCACGAGCTCGTGCTTGAGCCGGGCGAGCGGGTCCTTGTCTTTCCACGCCTGAAGCTCCGCGTCCGTGCGGTAGCGGCGGGGGTCGTCCGAGGTCGAGTGCGGGCCGAGGCGGTAGACCTGGGCCTCGATCAGGGTCGGGCCGTGACCGGCGATCGCGCGCTGGCGGGCGTCCCGAACCGCGCGGTAGACGGCATGGACGTCCGTGCCGTCGACAACGATCCCCGGGAAGCCGTACGCGATCGCCTTCGCGGCCAGCGTCTCGCTATGCGTCTGGCGCTCGCGCGGGAGCGAGATCGCCCACTGGTTGTTCTGGCAGAAGAAGATCGTCGGCGCCTGGAAAACGCCGGCAAAATTGAGCCCCGCGTGGAAGTCGTTCGAGCTCGTGGTCCCGTCCCCGAAGAAGGTGACGGTGACGATCTCCTCGCCCTTCCATCGCGCCGCCATCGCCGCCCCGACCGCCTGGGAGATCTGCGTGCCCACCGGGCTCGACGCGGTGACGAACCGGAACTCCCGGTAGCCGTAGTGGTTCGGCATCTGCCGCCCCTTCAGCACGTCGCCGGAGTTGCCGATGAATTGGTCGAGGAGCAACTTGATCGGGATGCCGCGGACGAGCGCGACGGCCAGCTCGCGGTACGCGGGGAAGATCCAGTCCTCAGCGTCGAGGGCCCAGGCGCACGCCACTTGCGCCGCCTCCTGCCCTTGCATCGGGACGTAAAATCCGATGCGGCCCTGCCGCTGCAGCGTCAGGCATCGTTCGTCGACGACGCGGGCGAGGACCATCGCCCGGTAGACCTTCGGGAGATCCTCGACGGGGATGTCCAGCGAGGGCTCCGGAACAGACGTCGCCGGCTGTTCCTCCGCTCCGCTCACCATCGGCCTGACCCGCGACCGAGCCGGCCGATATAACGGTTCAGACCGCGGGCGGTTCTCATCGGGGGCCGGAGGCTCCGACTCCCCGTTCGGACGCCCGGACGGCGTGAGAAACCGCCGCGGAAAACTAGGGCGTACCACGAGCCGAATCCGGGTCGGAGGGGATCCGTTCGGGCCGGCGCGGGCCGTGTTTCACGACCTGACCCGAGCAGGCTAATCCACAACGCTCATCTAGGGGTGCGAATCCTCGCGCCCTCCCTCGGCCGACGAGAATCTCCATGACCGGTTCCCCAGCGATCCATGCCCGCGATGTTCGGCGGGTCTTCGAGAGCCGAAAGGGGTTCTTCTTCGACGAACTGGTCCGGACGGAGGCACTGCGAGGGGTCGACCTCGACGTCGACCCCGGGGAGATCTTCGGCCTTCTCGGGCCGAACGGGGCCGGGAAGACGACGTTCACGAAGGTCCTGTCGACCCTTCTGATCCCGACCAGCGGAACCGCCCAGGTCCTCGGCCTCGACGTCGTGCGCCAGGCCGCCGAGCTTCGTCCCCGGATCGGGCTCGTGCTCGGCGGCGAGCGCGGACTGTACAACCGGATCAGCGCCCGCGAGAATCTGCGCTACTTCGCCGACATCTACGGAGTCGATGTCCATCACCGGGATCGTCGGATCCAGGAGGTGTTGGACCGGGTCGGGCTGACGGAGTCGGCCGACCGGCGGGTCGAGGAGTACTCCCGTGGAATGAAGCAGAAGCTCCATCTCGCCCGCGGGATCCTGCACGGCCCCGAAGTCCTGTTCCTCGACGAGCCGACGATCGGGCTCGACCCGAAGAGCGCGCGCGAGACGCGAAAGCTCATCCGGAGCCTTGTCGCCGACGGCGTGACGATCTTCCTGACGACGCACTACATGTTCGAGGCAGAGGAGCTCTGCCAGCGCATCGCGGTCCTGAGCCGGGGCCGGATCGTCGCTCGCGACACCGTCGTGGGTCTTCGCAAGCTGGTGGGCGGGGACCGAACCATCGAGGTCGAGGCGTACGGGTTCGACGACGGGGAGGTGAGCCGTCTCCGGACCCTACCGGGGGTCTCACGCATCGTCA
>DASYOF010000276.1:0-4847 GCA_036007995.1 Thermoplasmata archaeon | reverse complement strand
GACAAATCGGTCCCTCGGTCGGGCGCGAATGCGGTCTGGTTCATGAGGGTATGCGTCGGCCGCGCCGGTCGGCGTACTCGCGACAGGTCCGAACCGTTAGGTACTCCCTAGCCGTTGCCCCGTCGGGTTCCCCCGATGCCTCGAAAGGTAGTCGTCGAGCACCCCGCTCCGCCGACTCCCGGCGCCGCCATCCGCGTATCGGTCGAGGGCCACGCCATCGCCGTCTTCAACCTCGGCCCGGCGCTCCGCGCCATCGACGCCGCGTGCACGCATGTCCATGGGCCTCTCGAGCAGGGGAAGGTCGACCAGGGGGTTGTCTCCTGCCCGTGGCACGGGTCCGAATTCGACCTGGCGACCGGAGCCGTTCGACGAGGACCGGCCGTCCAGCCGGTGAGGACGTACCCCGTACAAGTCGAGGCGGGCAAGATCGTTCTCGAGCTCCCGTAGACCGACTACGCGCGAGGCGGGCATCCGGTCGACCGGCCACCGAGGGAACTATGAGCCGGGAGGCGGTCCGGCGAATCGGCGGTTTGGAGTGGCGCGCAGAGTTCCGGGCGGAACGATCGGCCTCGGCCACATCGGTGGTACCTTCCGGGGAGCCGCAACCCTGCGCCCGGCCGACTGCCGACCATGGGGGGGCCGGGTGAGTCTGGCCCTCGTCCTGGGCGCCGGCTTGGCGCTTCTCGTCGTCGCGGCGGGACCCATGGTCCTCGCCCCCGCGAACCCGGACTCGCACATCGCCGCCCTTTCGAGTCCGGCCCCGGGCAACTGGTCGCGGCAGAATACCACCCCGACGCCCCCGGGTCGGGACTACTCGGCGATGGCGTACGATGCGAAGGACGGCTACCTCCTGT
This sequence comes from Thermoplasmata archaeon, assembly GCA_036007995.1. Taxonomy (GTDB): domain Archaea; phylum Thermoplasmatota; class Thermoplasmata; order Lutacidiplasmatales; family UBA184; genus Lutacidiplasma. Next base: position 3,993 of record DASYOF010000276.1, on the reverse strand, counting down.
TGTTCGGCGGGTACGGTCACGGCGGCCGGATCCTCGGAGACACTTGGAAGTACGCGGCCGGGAAATGGACCAAACTTGCGCCGCTCCACTCCCCGGCGGCGACCGCCAACGCCCAGATGGCCTACGATGCGGCGGATGGGTACGTGGTCCTGTTCGGCGGGCGTCCGGCATCGACCGGCGGCTCGCCCCTCAACGATACGTGGACGTTCTCCGGAGGGAACTGGACGCGGTTGCACGGCATCGCCCCGCCCGGCCGAGAAAACGGGATGATGACGTACGATGCGGCGGACGGCTACGTCCTGCTGTTCGGCGGCGTCGGCCGCGCCTCGCTGAACGACACCTGGGAGTTCGCCGCCGGTGTCTGGACGAATCTCACCAAGCCGAAGGCCCCTCCCGCGACGAACCTCCAAGCGATGGCGTACGACCCGACGGATGGGTACGTCGTCCTGTTTCGGGATGCGGTCGCCGGCAACAACTGGACATTCTCCGGCGGCAATTGGACCCAGATCCACGTCAAGGGCTACCCGGCTCCCCATGGATTCGGGATCGAAGGCCCCGGACTCGCTTTCGACGCCGCCCGGGGCTACCTCGTGCTGTTCGGCGGATTCTTCTCCACGTCCAACTACAACTTTACCTGGGCCTACTCGCACGGTGTTTGGTCCAAGCTCAACCTCTCCGTCGCGCCCTCCCATCGGACCGGATTCGTCATGGCCTACGACCCCGCGAGTCTCGAGCTCGTGCTCTTCGGCGGCTGCCTGTGGGGCTCGTACGGGAGCCCGAACGCCCAGACTTGGGCGTACTCCTGATCAACCACCTCGACGGGCCGGGCGTGAGGCCCGGACGACGCGCCTCCAAGCTCCGAGGGATTCGGTCCTCGGCGTCTCCCCGCCCTCCTTTTCGAGGCGCGCGCGTCCCGTCCGGGCCAGAACGACTAAGAGCCGGCACCGCCGCTCCGGCGCTGATGCCGACCGCCAAGACCGATGTCGTGTCCATCGTTGACCTCGCGCCGGCGCTTCCGTCCCTTCTCGCCCGGGCCGAGGCGATGAAGCGGGCCCGGCAGCACGGCGACCTCTCCGCGACGCGACCCGGAACCAACCTCGCCATGATCTTCGAGAAATCCTCCACTCGGACGAGGACGTCGTTCGAGGTCGCGATGAACGACCTCGGCGGCCATGCCCTCTACCTGTCGTCGCGGGACCTCCAGCTGGGGCGGGGAGAAACGATCGGGGACACCGCACGCGTGCTCTCCCGCTACGTCGACGCGATCTGCTACCGGGCGTTCCGGAACGAGGACATGGCCGCCCTCGCCGGCGCGGCGAGCGTGCCCGTGATCAACGCACTCGACGACCGGGAGCACCCCTGCCAGATCGTCGCCGACCTCCTCACGCTGCACGAACGCTGGCACGGGGCCTTCGCCGGCAAAACGCTCGCGTACATCGGGGACGGCAACAACGTGCTGAATTCGCTGCTCCTCGGCGCCGCCATCGTCGGGCTCAACGTCGTGGCAGCCACCCCGTCGTCCTACCGACCGCCCGCGGATGTCGTCGCGAACGCCGAGAAGCTCGCGAAGCGGCACCGGTCCACCGTCCGAATCGTCGAGGCGCCGAGTGCGGCGGCGCGCGACGCGGATGCGCTCTACACCGACGTGTGGGTCTCGATGGGCGACGAGGAAGAGAAGGCGGCCCGCGAGGCGGCGTTCCGAGGCTACCAGGTCAACTCCGAACTCGTCCGGCTCGCCAAGAAGGACGTCTGGGTGATGCACGACCTACCCGCCCATCGGGGCGAAGAGATCACGGACGACGTGATGGACGGACCGCGCGCGGTCGTCTGGGACCAGGCGGAGAACCGGCTCCACGCCCAGAAGGCGATCCTGGAGCACGTGCTCCCAGCACCCGCAACCCGGGGCCGTTAGTCACGTCGCGGGTTCCGGGTCCGCGCGGAGGCGGATGCGGAGCAGCCGCTCGACCTTGCGGATCGTGGAATCGGGGGGCCGGAACGAGCCAGCCTCGAGCTTCAGGATGACGCTCTTCTTCTCGTTGAGCTTCTTGCCGAGCTCCTCGGGGGTCCACGCGAGCGCCTCGCGCGCGATCCGGATCCGCTTCCCCCAATCCGGGGCGAGCTCCATGTCGGGGAGTTCGGTGTAGAGATCCCGCTCCTCGACCCGGCGACCGGCCCGGCCGAGGGGACGCGGAGAGTCGGCCGTCGGCCGAGGCGCCGACCCCGCCGGCAGGACCGGCGGCGCCACCGCCACGCCGAACTTCGCGCAGTTGGGGCACAGCTGGAGGGTCGAGCCCTCCACGCGCACCGCATTCGTCGCGGGGACATCCTCGCCGCACATCTCGCACAACATTGTTGGTTCACTCCTTCGTCGGCGCCGGCCCCCGGCCGCTCGCGCGGGTCCGCCGCCGCAGCTCCATCCGGCGTTCTCCCTCGGCGAACCGGGTCCGCTCGGCGTCGTCGGCGAGCGAGAGCGGCCGAACCGGGATCGGCACGCCGTCGTTCGTCACTGCGACCATCGTGACGAACGCGTTCCCGACGAGCCGACCGACCCCCGCCCTCGGGTCCTCGGCTCGAACCTCGACCCAGACCTCCATCGCGCTCCGCCCGACGTACGTCAAGGTCGCGACGAACTCGACGACGTCCCCGACGTGGACGGGAGCGATGAAGTCGACGCGATCGAACGACGCCGTGACGCAGCTCTCCCCGGCGTGCCGGGTGGCCGTGATGTACGCCACCCGGTCGACCTCGGCGAGGATCGTGCCGCCGAAGATGTTCCCCATGAAGTTCGCGTCCGCCGGGACCATCAGCCGGACCACGGAGGACCGGCTCTCTCCGACGGTCCGGGCCGCCTCGGATGCCACTCGGAGACCCCAGGTCGTCCGGCATCGGCCGGACGGTCGACCGGCCAGCGTTCCCTCCGCTATATCGGTTTGCGGAACACCGCGCGGCCCGGCCGACGGCCCGCGATCCGGACGAACCCGGCCTGCGTGTGCCGCCGCTCATCCGCGGTCCCCCGCCAGCGCGGAACGGCGAGGACGACGTGACCGCCGGGCCGGACGACCCGCCACGCCTCGCGGGCCGCCGAGTCGCCGCCCTCGTCGGTCAAGCAGCAGAGGACTCCGAGCGAGAGCACCAGGTCCACGGAGGCGTTGCGGAGCGGCAGCGCGACCGCGTCCCCGAGAACAAGGTCCGGCGGGAGGTTCGGAGACGTTCTGGAGGTGCGCCTCCGTGCGTGCCCGATCATCTCCGCCTGCGCGTCGAGAAGAACGTACCGCCATCGCCGGGTCGATGGTCGGAGCCGGTCCAACTGGGCGAACTCGTAGCCCGGTCCGCCTCCGACCGAAACGACCCGGGAGCCCTCGGCCAGGTTCCCGACGCCGGAGCGCAAGAGTCGTCGGAGGATCCAGCCCCGCGGGGGAAGACCGAGGAGCCAGGCCCACTTGGCCCGCCCGGGGGGCGGCGGCGGCCACAACATCGACCGCCGGGGCATCCAGACCATCGGGACGGGGCGCGGCTTCGTCATTCGGAGGGTTAAGGCCGCCTATCCGCCCAGGGATTCCGGCACGGAGACCGCTTCGGTCTCTCGACGGAGCCCCGAACCAGCACGCTCTCCGCTCGTCGGCGGCCGGCTCGGGGAACGCCTAAATAGGGGCACCTTTTCGGCGCGCCCCGAGGCATTAGATGGCACAGAAGCCCCACCTCAACATCGTCTTCATCGGCCACGTCGACCACGGCAAGTCGACCACCGTCGGTCGCTTGCTGGTCGACACGGGCGTCATCCGCAAGGAAGAGATCGAAAAGTTCCGGCTCGAGGCCGAGGCGAAGGGCAAGGCGACGTTCGAGTTCGCCTGGGTCATGGACGACCTCAAGGAGGAGCGCGAGCGCGGCGTCACGATCGACATCGCGCACCGGCGCTTTGACACCCAGAAGTACTACTTCACCATCATCGACGCGCCCGGGCACCGGGACTTCGTCAAGAACATGATCACGGGC